>CANNHR010000098.1 GCA_947505405.1 Rickettsiales bacterium | reverse complement strand
CACCAGTTGCAACTAAGCTACTTGCATTTTACGAAGCATATTTCTCAAATTTTATTGAAGGCACTGAGTTTGCAGTAAGTGAGGCAGAAGAGATTGTTTTTGGAGGAAAAATACCAAATGACAGACCGCTGATGCACATGATGTTCTTGGTACATATAAAATAGTTTCCGACCAGAAGGAAATGGCAAAAATACCGAAACATTTCGATGATTTATTGATACTATTAAAGCAACGTCATGCCATTATCATGGCCAAACGTCCAGAAAAATTACCAGGCAAATTTAAAATAGAGGGTAATCGCGCTGGTAGCACATTATTTGTTAATCCTGAATTAGTGGAAGGCACGTTGAAAAAGGGATTTGAACTGTACAAAAGCTTTGACACTCCATTTCAGCGAGCAGTATTCATGATGTTTCTGGTGGCCGAAGTGCATCCTTTTGCTGATGGTAATGGACGTATTGCTCGTATCATGATGAATGCAGAGTTAGTAGAGAAAGAGCAGCAGCGTATTATTATCCCGATTGTTTACAGAAACAATTACCTTATGGCACTCAAGGCTATGTCGCATAATCGTCATCCGGAAGCACTGATACGCATGTTAGATTTTGTTCAACGTTATACAGCAAAAGTAAATTGGAGTGATAGGACGGTCAGCCAGAAGATATTACAAGCAACTAATGCGTTTATCGATCCCGTTGATGCGGACCTAAAAGGTATCAGCCTGATATTGCCAGATGATTCACTATTAGCAGAAGTAAAAGACTCAAGATCATATTGAACTTAAATCTTATCAGTCGTTTAAACAGGATCAACTATTATTTTTTTAAAAATAATAGTGAGCTTATCGAAGCGGTGATAATAACCGTCTATTACTGCTTACAGGTATTCATTAATGTATAAGTGTAGGTAGGATTGGGTAGCTTACTGCCTTTGCTTGCTAATTTGTCTAGCAAATAATCGGTACGTGATATAAGTACTGACTATCGCGTTATCTCATTCAAGTTTGAGTGGCAAATTATTAGGTACAAAAGCATTTCTAGGCTTTCAAATTCAAAGTAATTGTGATATTGTAATTTCATAATATAATATTGAAATTACAATGATAATAGCAAGAAATACTCTCAGTTCTCGTATTACTGAATCACTTGAAATATTCCCCGTTTGTGCAATCTTAGGACCGAGGCAATGCGGCAAAACTACACTTGCGAATTTTTACGTTCAACAACTTAATAAAAATATAAAAACGTATTTTTTTGATCTTGAAGATCCAGCTCATATTGATCAATTACAAAATCCTAAAATAGCGTTGGATTCTTTATCAGGATTAATCATAATTGATGAAATACAACGGCAACCAGAATTATTTCCATATTTACGTGTACTCGCTGATTATTCTGATAAACAGTTTTTAATTTTAGGAAGTGCTTCAGGTAGCCTGCTTCGTCAATCATCTGAGTCCCTAGCTGGACGTATTGACTACATAGAGTTGACCCCTTTCAATTTAATTGAAGTAGATAATATTAAAAAACTATGGCTTAGGGGAGGTTTTCCAAAATCGTATTTGGCAAAAAATTATGAACAAAGTCTAAAATGGAGGAAGAATTATATTACAAGCTTTATTGAACGTGATTTGCCAGCTTTAGGAGTATCTCTTAATTCTACAAATATGCGCAGATTATGGATGATGCTTGCCCATTGTCATGGACAATTACTGAATTATAGCGATCTTGGCCGTTCTTTAGGTATTACTGATATGACAGTTAGGCGCTACATGGAGATATTAGAACAAACTTTTATGATTCGTTTACTGCAGCCTTGGCATGAAAATATTGCAAAGCGTCAAGTCAAAGCTCCTAAAATATATATTCGCGATAGCGGTTTATTACATTCACTATTAGGTATTGGTGAGCAGGATTGGTATGTTCATCCTAAAAGGGGAATTTCATTTGAAGGTTTTGCTATTGAGGAAATTATACGTAAGTTTACTTATGAATCAGAATGTTTCTTTTGGCGAACTCAGGTAGGTGCTGAGCTTGATTTGCTTATCATTAAAAATGGTAAATTATATGGTTTTGAAATTAAATACTCAGACGCACCAAATATAACTAAATCAATGCATAACGCCTTAGCAGATCTAAAACTTGAACACTTATATGTTATAATACCTGGCAATAATAGCTATACAAAAACTGAAAGAGTAAGTGCCATTGGAATTCAAACGCTAGCAAAATTTGATTTGCCCTAAACTATCTAATGCCTTCCTATAGACTAAGCACATTTATAATTTCTGATGGTAGTTGTCTCATGACATGATTTTGAATAAAGTCAAAAGCTTCATTAAAGTTCTAATTGGTTTTGTGTGTAAAAGACTTTTAGATACACTACATATTATATTCTTTTGAATAATTTTTTGGAGATAACGAGCTTATCATCTGCACTGTACGTATCTGCTCCATCAAATCAAAAATATCCTGAAAAAGAATACGGTGTATATTTTGCCAAAGATCAAACTTAGATAGGCTTATTTAGGGCAAACTGATGTGCTTCTTCTAATCTATTAGCAACAGCAAGTTTTTCAAAAGATGCCAACTCCTACTCATCTTTAATTTCAGATATGTTTTTAATAACTGAGCAATCTGGATATTGATAAATATCTGACTGATTATCCTAGTAAGATTGATTATCTATCATTTTTTCATTTCGGCAGCAACTTGTCTACACAAGGTAAGATATTCAGTGGTAGATAGTTTTTTGGTTACTGCTAAATCATATAATTTTTTATCAATGTCTGACGATTCTAATCCTTCAAAACTATTACTTGCTACTAGATTATGCATGTGCTTACGACGTAAGCGCAATTCACTTTCAGAGAGTAAGCATGGTCTAGACTCAAATTCTGCGATTATTTCTAGTAAGTGATCCATAAAAAAAATTATCTCTTTGTTCCAATTAAATCATAGAATTTAAATAATATGGAGCGTTTTTTGCATAAATTTCATTGCTGA
>CANNHR010000097.1 GCA_947505405.1 Rickettsiales bacterium | reverse complement strand
ATATTCATTAGGGTAATCTTTATTGATTGAAAACTCTAGAATACCCTAATATCTTCAGCTATTCAGCTCCTTTCTTAAACACAGTTGGGGTTATATTAAAATTAAAAACCATGCATAAAATACAAAATATTAGACAAAAATTATGCAGAATAAATCTATGAAGACAGGTTCTTAGATTTAGTGGATATTTTTAGCGAAAATTATCTCATTTTTGGAAAAATAGCTACCTCTATCTTGACAAAAATGATTAATTTGCAGCAAAAATACACTTAAATATGGTATGTTTCTTATATCAAACTCAGGTTAAAGGGTACTAATAGTCAAATCTCCAATTAATACCAAGAGAAGTGTTTCCTTCTTGTTTTGTTACATTTTCTATAGAAATCTTTGGCGTAATTTGCACTTCTATTCTTAGTTTAGTAGTATCTGCTTGCCTGCCACGTTCTACTTCAAAATAAATCTTATCAGTTAAGTATTTACCAAGTCCAATTGAAGTTTTTTCTGGATTAGTTTCATCTGTTTTGAAATTTATATCATCTACTCTAAGAATTTTACGCCCAAAACCAAGAGGATCTAGTCCTCCACCATGCCCAGAAAGCCGTCTTATACTATCAGCGAGTTGTAGAGCTTGAAAAGTTGATATATTCTCTGTATTTTTACCAAATAACAACATCGATAAGGCCCTTTCTTCGCTCATAGCAGGCGTTGATTCTATAGAAATATGGGGATCCACAATTGAATTAGATAATATTAACCGTATTTCTGTGCCGCCACTAACATACACGCCGACAATATTTAGAAATGGGGAAGGAGATAGAGGGCCATCAAATATGAGTTCTCCCTTTTTTATAGTTAAAACTTTGCCAAACTCTTGATACCTACCTCGGACAGAGTTAAGTATTCCTTTAACAATTGGTAGATTGCTATCACCACTTATTTTCAAGTTACCCTTCAAACGACTGTCTACTCCCCAACCTCGGATAAATACTTTATCTGTTGTGACAAGATCTATACTCAATTTTAGTGGATAATTAAACTTATTATGTTCAATTTCTGTTTCTTGAGTATTTAACTCTGGAATTTTCTGCCCAAAATGTTCTGGTATCTTTATTTCGAACGGCCCTAAAGTTAGCTGCCCCTTGGCGTTTGCCTCTGTTTTATCTCCATGGATTGAAACATTGCCGTTTACTTCGCCATGCATATAAGGCGTATTTACCGGATTAAATTTTTTACTGGTTATGTTAAAGCCAAAAGCGTATTTATCGGTTATTGATATTTTACCATCCCCTTGCAAGCTATTACCGAAATTATCCTTAGCCAATATTTCAGAGAAACTAATAAGCTTACCATTAGCCTTGATGTTACTCGAAATATTTTTTAGCTTTATACCATAGTTTTTGTATTCATATTTAGCATCGCTCAGCTTGAGTTGGCCACTCAAGCTTGGATCATTCATAGTCCCATACGCTTTGATATTACCATTGAGTTTACCAACGATTTTGTGCCCTAGCACGTTTATCAGCGGCTGAATTGGTATGTCTTTAAGAGAAGCATTCGCAACGACAGAACTATCATCAAGAGTTGCATCGATATTAAGTATACCATCATCGATTTTTAGATTATCCAACTTGATAGTCTTTTTATTACCACCAATAACCAGAGGAATTTTACTCGAACTCTTGATTTTAGAACTACCGATAGTACCTACAATGCTATTAACAACAACCTCAATTGGTATCGAAAGAAATCTAATATTCTGCTCATCTATTGCTTTAAGTGCACCATCAAAGCTTAGATTAATGGGAATTAGGTGTTTTGAAATAACGTTGCCCTTCACATTCATATCTTTATTCTGAAGCTGAGCGTCAATTTTTACCTCATCAAATATAAAATCACTGATATTTAGCGCTTTAAATAGACAAGTTAAGTTAGCAAATTTTCCTTGCCACAAATCAAGAGAGTTTAGCTTTATATCGGCAGTATCAAAGTTAAGTATATTACTAGATAAGGCAGTAATTTGCCCCTGTAAAGAAAGTTGTTGCTTCAAATTATCGGTTGACGAAAAAACTGCTTGCATGTTCATTGCACCACTATGTATAAACGGAAAATATTTTACTATTTCTACCAACTTCTTATCGATTACTGAGATTTTACCAGTTAAAATAAGACTGCTCAGGTCAAGTGTTAAATTGGCTGTTTTTTCGGAATCAGTTTCCTTTGCTATAAAGTTCGATAAGAGTAATTTGTTATTTTTATAAGCTATATCTCCAGTTGCATTCATTGTTTCATAGCTTAATTCTAACATACCATCAACATTATTATCAGATAACAAAAGCTGCGCATCATATGACAGAGGTGAGGAGACAAGATCTATACTGCCTTTTGCAATAATTATGGGATTCTTTGCTGTTCCAGTAATTATGATGAAGCCGGTTGAGCTACCTATAGATTCGTGTAAATATGTGGCAGCATTTGATTGATGATTAATTTCACCGCTAATTAGATTGCTTTTTTTGTCAACAAATAATTTGCCAGTGACATTGGCGATTTCAGAATTAAACTTGGCAGCTTTGATATTCATTTGCTCTTGATTGTGATCATATGATCCTAATACTTCAAAGAATTTATCTTTTTGGGAATATAGATTACCGTGAGTTGTGAAGATCAATTGTTGTTTTGAATTGCTATACTCAAGGTGAGAATTCAAAGAAAAAGAAAGTGGTTGGCTAAGGCCAGTTACGAAAGGAGAAAGAGTTGCTTTATTGAAGCTTACTTCTCGAATAATAATATCAGGCTTAAGAAACCAGCTTGATTTGGTTGTATGATCTACTATTTGAGGAAATTTATTCACCATTAACTCTTCTGCAGAAATTGACCAGAAAGTTACTTCCCAAAGAGAAAAGAGAGAAGGTAAGATATTAATGTGAATATCTTTTAAAGAACCCACTTCCCCCTCTTTGTCATGTACTGAGAAAGAGTCTATATCTGCAATAAGAGGGAGAGAGATA
>CANNHR010000096.1 GCA_947505405.1 Rickettsiales bacterium | reverse complement strand
CTTCAATATTATTGCTTTGCACATTTTTATTTGCCTTATAAAAAATTAAATCCTTAATGCCCCTTATTCTTGGCATTATTTTTATTCCCAACAAATATGCCACCGCAAATATTGGATAACTTTGCGAATGAGTATCACCATGCACACAAGTTGGCTTTATATCAGATTTATTACTTAAAATATCGCCTATTATGTGCAAAGCTTCATATGAACCACATGATATCAAATTGCTGAATAATGCAATATATGTGTCAGATATGTGGTAATATCCAATCCCTCCAAAACCACCGTATCTAATATGATATTCTGATAATAAATTCTTTTTGTACATGTCCCATTTTGTTCCATCTACCGAAACATGTTCTCCTGTACCCCAGAATCTTGGCAACTGGTATTTACTATAGCAGTTAACAACTTCAGTAATACATTGTTTAAGGCTATCCTCTGTTACATAGTGGCTATTTATTCTAGCAAGTTGCTTTCTGTTGATATCTGACAAAGACCTGGCGGCTTCATTAACACCAATATTACACCCATAACAAAATATGGTTGATGCCAGTAGAGCATTAATATCTTCTTGTTTAGAATCATGTCCTGACATCGGGCGTAAATATCTTTTAAGATGAAGTGACTCAGTAACTGAAACAATGATATCTAAGATACCAACATTTGGCATTTTCGAAGTTATAAGGTGATCTAGCTCATCAAAGTTGCTTGGTTTTGGAGATGCTGTAACTTTTTTCAGAATCAATTTACCTTTTTCTATTTTTGCTCCAATATCGTCATTATTAAAGGCATTGTCAGCGATCTTGGTTTTTTCTTCCAGTTTCTTTTCTATAAAACTAACGAATTCTTGTTCGCCTCTTGGTATGCCGACAAGTTTGCAATAATTTTCTGCAACAAACTCAAATCTTTGCGTCGATATTAAATTTTGTTTGTGTGTATCGTATTCTAGGCTATGCATAACATATAGATCCTTAGAACGTATTTCATCAATTGTTTTGGCAATAACGCATAATTCATAAGCATTTCTGTTTAAATAGCCATTTTTAAGTTTGACAAATTTTTTAGCTTTATCTGGCACCCAATCTAAAGATAGTTCTTTCCAGCTTGTAGCTTTTGACAACCGAATTATTTCTTCGCTGCTATCAAAGTTTTTACAGATAAACGCTATTGCCCTCTGTATGGTTTTATCTTTTGAACATGACAAAATTTTAACACTGCTTAACATATTCCAAAAAGCGATTCTTTTGGGCTTATACATGTCTAATAATATCGGATATGGATCATCAATCTTATAAGCGTTATATTCGCTGCATTTAGCCCGCAGATCTTCATGTTGACTTGCAACTATATTATCAATAGCGTCAATCCTTTTGGATTTAGTGTAATCGTAGCTATAGCATTCTAGTACACTCTCAAAATTAGATACAAGCTCATCAACAACGCTTAATTTACCAGTTTTATATGCAACCAGTTTATTTCGTGCCGATGATTTCATGGCGGCATATGTTTTTATTATCATGGTGGTTAAGTTGTCAACCGCTAATTCTGTGGCTTTTTGTAAAACAACAATGATCAGAGAGTAACGCTTATGTAGTTGCAATCTATTAATTTTAGATAAATCCAGAGCCATACCTTCAGCGTAAAACTGCTTTACTCTTTCTGTGGGGATAGCGTCCAAAATGTCTTTTTGGGCAGATAAAGACTGTAGCCACTGAACATGTTTAGTATATAATTTCAAATTATTTATTGATACTGCTGGTGAATCAGATTTTACTTCGTTCCAGTTACTTTGTTTATTATAATTTTTGTGATTAATTAGCAAGGTTTGATCTATAAGAGTTTTTTGTTCCTGGTCAATATAGCTATATATTTTTTTGTAAAAATAATTGCTTGCCTTAGTGCTTGATTTCTCAACAATATGGCTTAATGTGCTAAACGCGGGTAATTCCATGTTCATGAATATCATATCTTCAATGACACAATTGAATATTGTCTCTATATTTTCTCTGGTTTTTGCAAATTCAAATGCTATTGCAAGTACTTTATTATTGTGGAAATTAACAATTCCATAAAATTGTCTGATGATATTAGCATGCCTATATTTTTGTTTGCTACGATCATATTCAAGTATATGTATCCCAGATTTAATTTCATCAAAATTTATCAGCGTTGCAACATATGCTATGGCAGCAAATGGAAGCTCTAATAGAGGTATAAATCGTCTATACTTTTGGTATGACTTTAGCAGCACTAATAAAAGCAGCTGGTATTTTTTATTGATCGTGTTATTTTTTGCAAATAATATTTCATCTGTGCTGAGGGTAAATATTTTTTTAATTTGTTCAGCATTTATGTTAAAATTAATCGTTGGGTAAATGGTGTTAGATTCGATGAGCATTGTGTAAGCACCCTAATGAAAAGGATGCAAGTCTATCATAATACGTAGTTATAAAGACAACTAAATGTCCGTTTTACACACGAATGTCTGCCCTGGGTCAATGGTGAATGATAAAAACACCAATTAATTTGCAAGACCTGAGAAGGAAAATATATATTAAAGCGAAGACCGAACCACAGTGGAAATTCTGGGGGCTTTATGTACACGTCTGTAAAATGGAAACATTGCTTGAAGCATATAACCTAGCCAAGCAAAACAAAGGTGCACCAGGCATTGATGGTATATCCTTTGAAATGATTGAAGCTATGGGTGCTGAGCAATATTTGAGAGTCATACAAAAGGAATTGCTAGACAATACTTACATGCCGGTTGAAAACAGGAAAGTGCAAATACCTAAAACGGATGGTAAAACCAGAATGCTTGGTATACCAACAATACGTGACAGGGTGGTTCAGGGAGCGGTCAAACTGATACTTGAACCAATATTTGAGGCTGACTTTCAGGATGGTTCTTATGGATATCGGCCAAAGCGAAAGGCCGCTGATGCAATAAAGAAAGTGAGTATAGCTGCGGCAACATGTAAGACAATAATCATAGACCTTGATTTGAAATCATACTTTGACACCGTTAGACATGATATATTACTTGGAAAAATTGCATCTAGAATTTGTGATACTGACGTGTTACGTTTAGTAAAACTTATGCTAAAGGCTGCTGGTAAGAAAGGAGTTGTTCAAGGTGGGGTGTTATCGCCTCTGCTCAGCAACATATACCTTAACGAGGT
>CANNHR010000095.1 GCA_947505405.1 Rickettsiales bacterium | reverse complement strand
CAAGGAAATGCCGAGTTTCCATATCCTTGACTAATGGCATTGTCCCTATAGAGAAGCGGCTACATTTACCAAGCGAGCGTAATTTGCTACGAACTTGCCCAGCTGTAAGTACACAGCCGCTACCTTCATTCTTTCGCTCATCTTTGAGACCACTACCAAACCTACTCCAAAGCAAAAATATAATAACAAAACTAGCACCAGTAGCGCTAGCTGCAAGTAATCCTATCTTAGTTAGTAAATCCCATGCTTGATTATCGGCTCTCTGAAATATACCCATATGATATATTTTATGTGGGTTGATATCGTTCCACTGGGAATTATTAGTCCGAGCATTAATATAACTGATATGATTTGGTTCTTTGCCTATCGCTTCTCTTACGACATTTGCCGCTTCACTAAAACTAATCGCTACCACTGATTTCCTATACGAAAAAAACCCTTGCCAATCAAGCCTCTGCAGCGCACCCCAATTAATCAAGAGTGCAAGGAGTATCCCTACAAATAATGATGCGTGAAGGCTTCGAAAAAACACCTGACCAAACATCCTCACTTTGTGAAGAAATACCTGACCACCACCTATGAAATTATTTAGCATATTCTTTCCTCATTATTTTTATATTATCTTTTAGTCCAACGAATCATAATCATTAAGCCGGTTTGTAAAATTCTGAGATGACTGACCCGTTAAATTAGTCATGCTTGGTATTTGGTTGTAGAATAGATCAAAGGAGTTTCTATTGGTTTGTTGGTTGTTGTTATTGCTAAAACCCAAATTAGCAAGCATCTCTTCAGTATTGTTAGCTAGATTTTGAGCCCAACTTTCTGTTTCAGCGTCTATTTGCGGGTGTAAACCCTGATGCATAAAAGCAAAATCATTGGAATCCTGTATATATGGATTGTTTAGCATCCCTGTAAAAAAATCTTGCATATCATTCACTGCCTGCTTTTTCTGCTGCTCCGGTAACGGCAAGAAATCAGCCAACGAATTAAAGTCAAATAGATCGCCTTTTTCTGCAGATGCTGCTTGAGTATTATCAACTGATATAGTTATCCCGACCGTCATAATTTGTGGTAATTCTATTCGGTCTATTGCAACTCTAAAACTAGGCATGATTAGTACTGGGGCTTCAAGGTCTATATCTGGGGAGTTGCTGATGATATTGCTAATATCGATATTTAAATCTTTAGCTAGGGTTTCCTTGTTTAAGGCTTTTACTGCCCCAAATCTCAAATCCAGAGAATCAATTGCTCCGTATTTTTGGAGCACATTCAATGCCACAGCTGAACCCATCGTTATTAGCTCGCCTCTTGAAAAGGCAGTAGTAAAATATAATGGCAAACCAGCCTTGTTGTATACCTGCTGGACAAAATCAGTACAATCATCGATAGCTAGTATATAGTTGCCTGGCTCTATTCTGCCATCTATTTTACTAAGAGCATAATCCAAAGCAGAGTTATATTGTTCCTCTGTTAAAATGATTGATTTGTAGGAATGATATTCCTCGCCAGTTTGCTCTTGTAGTTTTATTAACTCATTAGTACGCAGTTCTTCTGCGTCCGAATCTATAACTTCTTTACTAAAAAGTTGCTTTATTAAATTCTTACTTTGTGAGTATTTGCCAAAGAATTGCCTCTCCTCATTCCTTTGCAAACTAACATAAAAATGCCCGGGTGAATAAGTCTGCTCTATAATACCGCTATCTTCATTGATATTAATAGCAATTGAACGATGATGAATATTTAAATAATATTTGTTATCTGATGACTTGCTCATAATTAAAACTCTCCTAATTGATATTTAATAATTTGTTTATATTGGTTATTATAACTAATTGACTTACCAAAATTGGCTAAGGCGCTTTTCTCTAACTCTTTGGCTTTATCCAAATCTTTTCCTACACCATCTCCAACTTGATACATCAAAGATAATTTCATTAAAGCAAGATCATAGCCCTGCTCTGCTGCCTGCTGATAGTAGAAGATAGACTTGTCGATATCTTTCTCACCGCCTTCGCCGTTATGGTACATAAAGCCTAAATTATACTGAGCAAGCATTTCTCCTCTATCTGCTGCCTGCCTATATAGCTCCTTTGCCTTTTTGTGGTCTTTCTCCACCCCATGACCGGTATGATACATGTAACCTAGTCCATACATTGCAAGTGGAATATTGTCCTTAATGCCACGCTCAAATAGAGCTACCTCTTCCTTCCATCTCTTTGTAATGCTGTATTTTTTGTATTCTATATAGGCAAATCTAGATATTGGTATGCTAGCTAGCACAACTAACCCAAGTGCTATATATAGGATGATTCTTTTCTTGATTGATTTGCTCATTCTATTCCTTTAATTTTATGCCAGAATACCTGACCGCCACCTATTAAGTTATTGAACATTTTTTATCTCCAAATTATTAAACAATTATATATTCAAAGTCATTGTTTTGTTTTTTATACTTGCAGAATAATAACGCCACTACTCTCTTTTCCAGTTTAGTTTTAAGCATTGATATCTTTGTTATATCCTCGTTTTTGAATCTTTTTGTTTTAAAGGCAAGAAGCAAATATCTTTCCAAAATAGGGCAGTAAAGAACCAAATAGGAAAATTTATCATTTTCTTTAAATTCAGCGATTTGGCTTACATCAACTAGGATAGACTTATGCAATTCAAACACGGCTTCTTTTATTGCTTTAATAATACAGACTTTAGCAATATCATTATCAAGTTGCGTTGGATTGTAACTATCAAACACATCAAAAACATTTTCGGTATAAAAAAGTATTGAGTTTGCTATACGTCTTGCAAAAATCTTAGTTAATTCTATTCCCATATTAATTCTCTATTTTTAATTGCTTTTTTACCTAACTGTTTAACCAACACATAACTACCTTTCGTGAGTATTTTCTATGATGCTCAGGAGTAGCTGAGTGGTAGTACCTCACTGCTTTATGCCATGTGCCGTGCTGAGCATATAACGATCCAAGTAATTTAGCCGCATAGTTAATATTGCTTTCTGGAGTAAGCATTTCTGCAAGGCTATCAAATTCACCACCGTGCCAACGATAATTTAATTGCATCACTCCAATATCAATATTAGTCAGGCCGGCATTTAACTTGTCCTCAAGTACTCCTTGCGCCTGAGATATAGAGATAGGAAACACAGACTTACCACCAACGTTAAGCGCATAAGCTTTCATTCTAGATTCAGTTTTTGCAATAGCAGCAAGCAGTCCAGCAGGTATTTGATGTTTCTTTTCTGCATTAGCGATAAGCAATGATAGTTCTTGCTCACTATACCCAAGATTAACCTTATCGTCTGCCAAAGCAACAACCGAATTACTACACATACTTAAGGAAATAACTAACACCAAGGCCTTTATTTGCTTGGATAACTGACAGTATTTTGATATAA
>CANNHR010000094.1 GCA_947505405.1 Rickettsiales bacterium | reverse complement strand
GGCATTCGTTCGACTTGCATGTGTTAAGCATACCGCCAGCGTTCGTTCTGAGCCAGGATCAAACTCTCAAGTTTGATTCCTGTCATCACATTTTCAAAAAAATTTACGACAGGTTTTGTACCATCTTGCGATGGTAAATTTTACTACTGTCACTACCTTTATCTAATTACTTGGTATTTGATATTCACTTTTCAAACAGCTTGCGCGGCTTCCCTTTGCAGGACGAGTACGCTTCGTTGGGAGTATTTATAAGCAACCTCGTCCGTTCTGTCAACAACAAATTTTAAAAAACACAATAATTTATCTGTTAAGTAGAACTAATACCAAATCTCATTTAATCTGAGATTTGGTATAATAGCACCTTATCGTAAAGCTGTTGGGCTATAACAAGTTTTTCTCTAAATTAGTTACACAAAAAAGTCTATGTTAGGAAATTATCAGTGCCTTATCAAGAAATCTATTTTAATCAAGCTCTAAAATTCATACTATTTGACTTAAGTAAACAAAATTACTTCGGAGCGATCTATATATGTATAACGGAACCAACGGTACCAACCCAACAGACCCGCCAATTGCTGGTGGACTAACCGCATATGAAATTGTAACTTTAATAACCGCCGTATTTGCTGGATTAGCCACTTTACTCGGAGCTATTACATGCTATAGACAACAAGCAAATTCAAAGGATATACACTCTAGCGAGGCTACACTTGAAGTTAAACGTACTGACTCTAATGGTGTAGTAAAGGAAGTCATTTATTCTATACATATTAATGATGATGAAGGATATAACACGAGCACAACAAGTGCCCAAGGTAAAAAAAAGAGTCAAACTAATCTCACAAAAAAACAAACTGATATTCTTATTATAGAAGAAAAACAATCAGATGATAGCAATGACGCAATAGAAATTCTTGCAGGAAATGATACTAAATCAGATATTCAACGTAATCATACTAATCAAAAACTAATAGACCATTCGCTAACTGAGTTTCATGATACCGTAAAATTGGTATTTGGACATGTTCACCAAGATGAAATCAAGGTTACAGGTAATATTATGTCAACTCATGAGTCGGACTTAATTTAATGATTATATTCGGTTTTATTTTATTGCATTACATGTACAAATAGTGCATATTACCTTGATAACAGCATAACTCTACGGAAAATAAAATAACTAATGACTCAAATAATTCGTGCCTTATTTGCGTATCCTGCATTTCTTTTGTTTCAAAAAGTTGCTCAGCGATCTTCTTTATTCTTAGCGATTTTAATTGCAACATCGACAGTTTTTCTGTTCAGTGATTATATAAGCGACAGATTGCCAGGTACTTTATGGAATATGTCTGGCAGCATAGGAAACGGTGAAGCTGAGGAAATAGTTAATGAAGTAGTGATCGAGAAAGGTGACACATTAAGTACCGTTCTTAAAAAGCAAAATCTCACCAATACCGAAGTACAAAATTTGATTAAAGCTGCTTCTAATGAGACGCTCATATCAAAACTAAATATTGGCCAAGTACTAAAATTTTATTACGAAGTTGAACTTGTCCAGCAAGAAGAATCAGAGCTCGTTGAAGAAAAATTGATTCTGAGTCGTATGTCAATCAAAATTGATAATGTACGATCAGTAGAATTTGTTAGAAGCGGCGATAATTTTGCTGCCCACAACATATCCGCACCACTGAAAAAACTTATTAGTAAATACGAAGCTACTATCAATACCAGCTTGATCGCTTCACTGCAAGAAGCTGGGATTAGTACCAATACAATAATAAAACTAGTAAATGCCTATTCTCACCAAATTGACTTTCAAAGACAAATAAAAACTGGTGATAAAATCGTTGTAATAACAGAAAAATTTGTCACTTCTGATAATGAATTTTCTCATCATGGCAAGATATTGCATGCTTCACTTACCTCTGCTGGTACAGATTACAACATTTATCTGTACTCTCCGAGCGGTAAAGAACCAGACGTCGAATTTTTCTCAGAAGAGGGCCAAAGCATTAAAAGCGCTTTACTAAAAACTCCGATTGATGTAGTCAGAATCTCTGGACACTTCGGATACAGAAAAAAGCACCCTATCCATGGTTACGGAGCAATGCATAAAGGTCTTGATTTTGCAGCTTCATCTGGCACTCCAATTTATACAGCTGGTGATGGGGTAGTACAATTCGTTGGCTGGAAATCGGGGTATGGACGTTTTGTTCTGATAAAGCACAAAAATGGACTATCTACGGCTTATGCTCATGCTTCAAAATTTGCCAACAATTTAAAAATAGGATCGAAAGTTAAACAAGGCGATATAATTGCATATGTTGGAAGCACAGGTCATGCCACTGGCCCGCACTTGCATTATGAAGTACGCGTCAATGGCAACCAAGTGAATCCAGTAGAGTTCAAATCCACGCCATCGATCAAACTCGCAGGATCAAAGCTTTCGAAGTTCAATGCGTTTAAAAAACAAATACACAATTTGAATAAGAAGCTAAATAGCAAAATTGAGCTCACCGCTGCCGAAGTTCCGAGTATAAAACTGTATTAAACATACTAATCATCATGGATACTTTTGGTATAGTAAATTAGCTTGAAGTAGAGATAGTTAATTTCAAAGCGTCGCCCCGCGGGGCTTACAAGTATAAGCAAGCACAAGCGAGTCTTGAAAAATTGGCTGCCCCTACTTCGCTTAAGAAACTATAGCGCGACTATCATAATAAAAAAACACTTTTGGCCTTCTTAAAATCACAATGAACAAAAAAGTCTTAGCATCTTATTTATTTCTGATACTAGTCCTAGTTGGAGCTGACCAAGCATCAAAAACTCTGCTTATCTCATACCTAAAAACTCAACCAGGCTATCTGAAGGAAATTTTTCCTTTCCTAGACTTTGTTTACGCCTGGAATTACGGTATTAGTTTTGGACTATTTCGAGAGTATTACCAATATAGTAATTATCTGTTCTTAGCTTTCAATAGTTTTATTATCATTTACTTAGCTCACGTATTCTATAACTCCAAAAACACCTTCGCTCAAATCGGAATGATATTTATAATAGGAGGTGCGCTTGGCAACTTATTCGATCGAATATTTCGTGGCGCCGTTTTTGACTTCTTATATTTTCACTATCATGAATTCTCTTTCCCAGCTTTTAACCTAGCTGATAGTTTTATCACTGTAGGAGCATGTTTCTTTATCTATAGTTATATAGTTGAATGGCGTCATCATCACGAAGAAGCATAGGAGTATTCACCCTAACTCGTTAGGCCCGCATGCCTCTTGGCCTAGGATCCAACAACATATCTCTTAAGTGCCAACATAAACCTGAAAGTTGCTCCCACTTGTCCATTACTTTCCACTTTGATACTACCGCCATGCGCTTTGATTGCTGCCTTACAGAGTGCTAAACCAACGCCGC
>CANNHR010000093.1 GCA_947505405.1 Rickettsiales bacterium | reverse complement strand
CTATAATAGTAACTTTACTCTCATCAGATATCTCACTTCCTAACTTATATATTAAGGATATGTTATATGCATTACTTCCTCCCTCATATCTTTCTATAAACCATAACCTACTCTGTCCAAATGATAAGCCTCCTCGACTGAATTCAGATTTATGGATACTTAGCTCATTAAGCGAATCTACTGTGTTGACGTTATTAAGAAATAAAAATTCGATAATATCATGTTTGAATTTTATTACTTGCTCTATGTATTTATCTCTGTCAATGCATTTTTTATATAGTCTATATTTAAGCTTTCCTTCTTCTAACCAAAGTAGAAAGCCTTCTCTATGTAATTGATAAATAAATGCACTGATATTCATTCTATATTTCCTTCTTCTATAATTGAGAGATCTTTGTTACTATTTTCTCTTGAGTTGTTTTTTAAATATGTAGCCAACTTAACAACAGTATTTTGTAAAAATATTACTGATGGAGTTATATTAGTATTGAGCAACCTATTAATTTTATTCATTAATCTTATAGCTGAAAGGCTGTTACCTCCGAGATCAAAATAACTATCATTTTTACTTAAGCTTGTAGTTCCTAAAATTTCAGAAAAAACATCAAAAATTTTACTTTCAAGATCTGTCATTTCTTCTTTTTTCTTAACAAACGTAAGTTCTGTATTTTGACTGTAACAGTCTTCATTGAATCCAATCCAGCACTTATTTTGTTCAAATGCATAAGTTGGAAGTTCAATATTTCTTGGCAAGCTAATATTTTCATTCCAAATCTTTTGCCAATTTATTTGATGGCCAAACGACCAAAGTTTTCCAAGACTCTGTATATAAGTATTTTTATCTTTCTTGCCAACTATTGAATGTTCCTTTAAACTTGGCAACATTTGAATTGTTTTTAGACACTCATTGTCTCTGCAGATAGATGCATTAACAAAGCTACATAGCCCCTTACCAGGACCAATCTCAATAAATATAGCATTAGAGTAAGCCTTTTTAAGGGTTTCTATCCCTTCAGAAAATTGTACAGGCATTCTAATATGATTTGCCCAATATTTTGGAGATGTTACTACACTTGGATCAACAAATTTTCCGGTAACATTTGATATAAAAGTTCTTAGAGGCTTATTAATCTTAATTTTACTAAGATATCTCTCAAAATCATTAGAAGCCTTTCTCATCATCTCAGAATGAAAGGCATGAGAAGTATCTAACTTTAAAGATAAAATACCATATTTATCTAGAACGACTTTAAAATCATCAATATCCGTATCTTTACCAGAGACTACAATATGTTCTGGAGAATTAAAGACTGATAATTCAAGTCTATCTGGTAGTATTTTTGATATTTTTTTGAAGGAGCTATTAATTGAAAGCATAGAGCCTGGTGGCATACATTGAGTTAATTGGCCCCTTTTGATAATTACTTTTAATGCATCTTCAAGGCTGAACATTCCACAAAATGTTGCAGATAAATATTCCCCAACACTATGACCAATATAATTGGTACTGTAAATTCCTTTAGACTCTAATAACTTTGCTAGAGCAAACTCAAGCGTAAATAGAGCTGGTTGAGCCCATTGGGTTTCAAGTAATCTATTTTCTGATTTTGAATTATCTGGATAAATGTACTCAAAAAAATTGGTTTGTGTAAATTTTGAAACTAACTCACAGCATTTATAAACATAATCTCTAAATACTGGTTCATAATCTAATAAATCCCTACCCATATTAGGATATTGGGACCCTTGCCCTGTAAACATAAATATTATCGCAGGTTTAGAGTCCCTTAAATAAATAGGTTTTGAAATATTTCGTAGTTGGTACGCTGCATCATTTTTATGAGAAGAGGTGATGAAACCTCTGTAAGGAAAATTTTCTTTTTTGGTTTGCAATAAAAAAGATATTTCTTTTAAACTACAATTTGCATCTGAAAGCTCTAAATAAGTTGCTAATTTATTACAGTATCTTATGTAAGAGTTCTCACTTTTTGCAGAAATAGGAATTATACATAGGGAATCGTTACTAAGATTAAGATTACCCTGTTTATTGTTAACATATTCCTCTAAAATAACATGGGCATTTGTTCCTCCAATACCAAAAGAACTAACTCCTGCTCTTAAAGGACCTTGAGCAAATTCCCATTTATGTTTCTTAGTTAGAATTTTAAAATTAGTTTTTCCCAAGCCTAATGCTTCGTTTTGCGTGTGATAATTTATTTGTGGGGGAATAACCTTTTCTTGTAACATTTTACAAACTTTTATAAATCCTGCAATTCCCGCAGCACTATCAGCATGTCCTATATTAGCTTTAACAGATCCTAAAACACAATCGTAGTTTCCCTTAGAATTAGATTTGAATGCTTCATGTAACGCAAAAATTTCTATTGGATCCCCAAGTTTTGTTGCTGTTCCATGACATTCAACATAACTGATATCTTCTGAACTGATATTAGCCATATTTTGAGCCATTAATATACATTCAGCCTGTCCCCATATACTAGGTGCTGTATAACCCACTTTTCTATTACCATCGTTATTGCTTGCGTACCCTTTTATTACTGCAATTATGTTATCTTTTTCTAATACTGCGTCGCTAAGTCTTTTTAAAACAACTACTCCTACTCCAGAACCTGGAACTGTACCGGATGCATCTTTATCGAATACTCTACAATGTCCATCTTGTGAAAGGATCATTCCATCTTGGTATATGTATCCATGATTTTCAGGAAGAGATAGTGATACTCCACCAGCTATTGCAATGTCGCATGATTTAAGAAACAAGTTTTTACATGCTTCTACTATTGCAACCAAAGATGTTGAACATGCAGTATTAATATTTAAAGACAACCCTGTTAATCCAAGTAAGTAGCTTACTTTTGTTGCAAGAAAATCTTTATCATTTAGCTGACGTAACTCCCATAAATCATTTTGTGCATTTAAAGTATTAGTTTTACTGCTTAAAACTTTATTGTAATACTGACTGTTACTCCCTCCAGCAAATACGCCTATTCTTTTTTTTGATCTTAAATTAATAACTCCAGCTTTTTCTAATGCTATCCATGAGTGTTCTAGAAATTTTTTGATTTGTGGATCCATCATGGATGCTTCATAGTAAGAAAGTTTCCAAAAATCATTGTCAAACTTGTCAATTCCTTTGATTACACCAGTAACA
This sequence comes from Rickettsiales bacterium, assembly GCA_947505405.1. Lineage (GTDB taxonomy): Bacteria > Pseudomonadota > Alphaproteobacteria > Rickettsiales > Rickettsiaceae > Megaera_A. The sequence continues at coordinate 457 of CANNHR010000093.1, read as the reverse complement.
GGAACAAATTTTTTATCTTCAAATATAAAATTTGGGACTCCTATTTGTTTACACTCATCTATTGTTAACCTTTCCAAACATTCTTTACCTTCAAGAATGTATTGCCAATATTCATTTTCATCATTACAGCCTGAAAATGCACCTGAAATAGCTACAACAGCAATTTGTTGGTTATCAGCAGAGTTGTTTTTATTATTACTTAAATAAAAAATATTAGATATAGAATCCTCATTTTTGTACATATAAGTGCAGAGAGCCTTAATAGTTGGATATTTAAAAAGATCAATAATGCTCAAGTCAGGAGCAGTTAAATTTTTCTTAATATTAAAATTCAATTTCATCACCAAAATTGAGTTTCCCCCTAAGTCAAAGAAATTATCATTTATGCCAACTTTATCTATTGGGATACCAAGAACTTCTGCCCATATTTTTATAAGCTTCCCTTCTAACTCATTTC
>CANNHR010000092.1 GCA_947505405.1 Rickettsiales bacterium | reverse complement strand
TAGGTCTCCAATTAATGCATTTACTCACTTGTTTGCAGGACTTATTAGTTACCAAATCCGTACTGATAAACCCTCATTAGATCAGTTACTAAAATTGAATCCTTAAACACAGTTGGGGTTAATATAGTGTGAATGTTTTCTACTTTTCTAAAAGGCAGTCTCAGACCCTTATGGAAGTAATAAGGACCACCAACTTCTACATTATTAAGGTAAACATCATTTCCATTTACTAGACAAAATAATATGTTATCCTTATGTATACCCTGAGCTCCGGCTTCATCTTGCACTATCAAGTCACCCATTGGTTTAAGCACAGATAGAATCCTTTCTAGGGTAGGCTCAGTATGTTTTGGTTTATCCATATTCCCTGCATAAGTAATTAGTGCATGCCTTGAGATATCGTTTGTATTATTAATACTTAAATAATAAAAATCTTCTTAAGGAATTTATTACATTATTATCTAGCTTTAATATTAGGTTTAAGCTACCCAAAAAACTATCCTAAGGTATGATCCTAAGGGTATAACTTGCAGATGAAAACCATTTACAAATGATGTAAACAAGTTTAAAAATTGAGTTTTAATATTTCAAAGTTTATGCTGCTTGATACGAGCTATAAAAAATTGCAAGAAATATATTCAAATTACCTGCATGAAATAGGAGGGATAAAATTTACTTTTAAGGAAGTAAACATAATAGCTTGTCTTCTTCATAACAGAGGGAACAAAAAAATAGCATATTTGTTATCAATCTCTCCGAAAACAGTAGAATCCCATATTCATAACATAACGTTAAAACTAGGACATAATTCGAGGGAGTCTATCATAGATCTTGTGGAGAAATCTGCAAAGCTGCATCTTATAAAGCAATGTTATTTACACTTGTTAGTTCAGGCTTCATTCCATAATCAACTGCGCAAAATAGGGAAAGTTCTAAACAGGCACGGTTGTGTTTGTCTATTGCACAGTGGAGGGGTAAATAAACAAGACGAGAATTTACTAAAACAGCTGCAAGTACATTTAAAAATAGCGAACATAACTTTAATCAATATAGAAGATAGCGATCAAAATACTAAAGAAGCCAAGCATAATCTGTATGTTTCTTCAAAAAAGCTGGTTGATAATCACCAATTATCTGAAAGTATTTTTCTCGTACTTGATAAAAATTCAGAACCTTATGAAATTAATCATGTCAGATGTATAGATTTTAGAAAGGAAGAAAATTACTACCTATCCGTATTAGAGTTACTAAAGCAAATTTTAAATGAAACTAACCTGGATAAAATTATCCAGGAATTTAATACAGAATATAACGCTATTCTGAATAATGTGGAAGATAAAAGTATAAAAAGTAAAAGTTACCATCGTAATTTCTTGATTACCTCCATATCACAGCTGTTTAAAGAAAAGCCGTCAAATAGAAAACTTATCATCTTACTAACGTGCTTTAGCAGCCTTATCCTACTTATTTCATGGATCATTATCCAAAGAAATGTTATTGCTGATAAAACTACTAATCAACAAGCAGTAAGAGCAAGTTTTAGCATACCTCACGAGAGTATGAGATTAGAGCGCTCTTCCATAATTGCTGAGATAAATAATAAATTAAAAAACCAAGGTGATATCAAGACTATTGTTCTTATTGGAATAGGTGGTGCCGGCAAAACTACTGTAGCTAGACAATATGCAAGTGAGCAAAAGGCCAATGTTGTTTGGGAAATCAATGCGGAAACAGAAGAAAGTCTTATAGCTTCGTTTGAGCAGTTGGCATATGCTGCTTCTCAAACCACGGAAGAGAGAAATGAGTTAAGAGAGATACAAGAAACAAAGAACCTGGATAAGAGCCGCAAGAAGCTTATATTATTTGTCAGGAAGCAACTCAAATCTCATGCCCCATGGTTTCTGGTTTATGACAATGTAAAGATTTTTTCAGATATTCAGGCTTATTTCCCTTATGACCCTGAGGCCTGGGGTTCTGGAGAAGTTATCCTTACAACACGCAATAACGATATTGCAAATAATAGTCATATAGGCAACAATAAAGGGGTTTTCTTTGGAGAGTTGGAAGCTTCAGAACAATTTGTTCTTTTTACTAAGATCTTGGGAGCGCATAATACAGAGCTTGACTCCAATCTTCAAAAAGAACAAATTCAATTTTTACAATACATCCCACCTTTTCCTTTAGATGTGTCAACAGCAGCTTCTTATATTAAAGCAACAGGAATTTCCTACAAAGAATATTTAAAACGTAAAGACCGAAGCAGTGAAGAATTTGCTTTAGTTCAATCAGAGATGATAAAAGAAAATAACACTTACAATAAGAACCGCTATGGGATTATAACATTATCATTGCAACATATTATTGATAAGCATCCTGATTTTGCTGCTCTTTTGTTATTTATAAGTTTATTAGATTCACAAGAAATTCCAAGAGATTTTGTTAGATTTATATAAGGGAGAAATAGTAGTTGATAGTTTTCTGCATAATTTACAACAATATTCTATGATAATTGAAAAGGATTCTATATATCAACAAAACACAGTATTTTCGCTGCACCGTAGTACACAAACTATAATTTTAAAGTATTTGACAAAAGTACTAAATTTAGAAAAAGACTCTCAATTGATGGAGTCAATTGCAAAAATTCTTGAAGAATATTTAGAAAAAATATCAGAAACAGCCGAAGAAGTTCAATTAAAGCATTTTCTCCCGCATCTTGTTGCATTCTTAGATAAAAAACTGGTTAGTGAAATTACCGAAGCTTATTTAAATAGTAAATTAGGATATTTTTATTGGACCATATATCGTGATTATAAAGAAGCAATAAACTTAATTGAACAAAGTTTGCCAGTTTTTTCAAAATACTATAAAGCTGCACATCCACAAAAAGCATGGGCTTTAGGGCAATTAGGAGTAATCTATAAAAACTCTGGTGATATAAAAAAAGGCAAAAACTATCTTGAAGAAAGCCTTGCTGTATACAAAAGTTATTATGGTACTGAAAATCATATTAAAATAGCTTGGATTTTAACACCTCTAGCAAGTATTTACAGAAAAATAGAGCCTAAAAAAGCCCAAGATTATTTAGAAAGAGCACTGTCAATTTATAAAGATTTTTATGGAGAAGACGATATAAAAACTTCAGAAGTACTTGGGCACTTAGGCCGTTTTCATAGAAATATGGGACATTATGTTAAAGCAAAAGATTTACTTGAACGAGCTATTCTTATTCACGACAGTAACTCCGTAAAGAAGCCTATAGAATATGCTTGGTTAACTATTAATCTAGGAATCGTTAATCGAAATCTGGGTTACAATGAGAAAGCAAAAAAATTATTTGAGCGTGGATTGTCTATTAATGAAAAAACCTTAGGTAAAGAACATATTGATGTAGGTTGGTCACGAATCCATCTTGGTATTATTTATGGTAATCAAGGTAATTTGTTAATGGCAAAGCAGTTGATACAAAAAAGCCTTGAACAGTATAAACAACATTATGGTCAAGATCATCCAAAAACAGCGTGGGCTTCAGAAAAGCTAGGAGTCATTTATAGAGAATCAAAAGAGTATACAAAGGCTAATGATATGTTTAATCAAAGTCTTGACATTTATAGAGAACATTATGGTACAGACTCTGTTCAAGTTGCCTTTTTGATGCATAATATAGGGGAAATGAAATTTATGGAGGGTAATTTAAAAGAAGCTGAAGAATACTTCAATAAATCTTTTGAAATATTTCAAAAGAAAAATAATCCCGAAATTTATAGAGTATTAGGCAGTTTAATAGAATTGTATCTAAAAAAATCAATCGCAGAAAATAATCAAAACAATATTCACCAAGGACAGATTTATTATAATAAAGCTATATACTTCCTTAGT
>CANNHR010000091.1 GCA_947505405.1 Rickettsiales bacterium | reverse complement strand
TTTCAACAACCTGATTTTCAAGCAGAAGAATTTCATGATGAATCTTTTAAATAACTCCTAAATCTCAGGATCATCTCAAATGTTATGAAGATTGAACTTTTACATGGATTACGCCTTGTATCCCCTACATTACAGGGCTTACAGATTCATGCAACATGTATCTTAAAAGAGCAAGTTGAGTTAATACTGGTGTTGTAGCCGGATTTGGGAATTTGAAAAATCACGCCCAAAAAGTTCGAGCGCTGTAAAATGGCGAAGGTTGGTATTCCTTAAAATAACCACCTCCAAACTGGGTGGGGAATTGTAAATTTTCTGTAACATCCTATTCATACTATTGTCTTTAGATATAAATTTAGTTGTCCAAATCAAGCAAATTAGTTTCTCCGCTAAGTTTTTTTTGTTCTGGTTCGTTTGTATTATTGAAGAATAAAATATTACTGTCTATATCTTCTTGTACATAAATTTGTTCTTTTCCAAGTGATATATTTTTTTGATAAAAACTCCTTAAATCCTCTCGGTCGTATTTGAATTGATGGTCATTTTCAATATTAAATAAATAATCATGGTAATACTCAGACAGTTTTCCACCTTTTTCTATCAGTAACTTAATTATTTCTATATCTTGAGAGCTAATAGATAAAATTGCATAATCTAAAGTAGCTGATATGGTCTCTTTAAAATCATGTTTATCAAGCAACAATTTTGCACATTCATAATTACCTCTCATTGTGCATATAAATAATAAATCATAACCTGCACTATTTTTTATAGTTAAATCTATACCCTGCTCAACTAGATATTTAAAAACCTTATTCTTATGTTTTTCAAGAGCAACAATGCTTACTGATTTTTCATTCTCATTTTTGCGATTAAACTCTTCAAGTTCAGCATCTTTAAACTCTAAAATCACCTTATCTTCACTGCTAGTATTATATAAAATAAAGATCAATCCTTCTGCTGTTTTATAGTAATTTTTTGACATTTTATTCTTCCATATTTTGAATTTTAATTACTGGCATTAAGATTTTGTCGCAAATTTTTTTAATCTTGCCTCGCAAATGTTCCCTTTAATTTTGCTTCTATAAATTCATATTGCAATTCATAAAAGTTAAATTTCGTATATAGTTCTTTCAAAAGAGGATAGACTATTTTTGCGACAGACTCATGTAAGGGCTCATATATCTTATTGAAGCCAAATGTGACAGACATATCTGCGCTATCGCTAGTAGATATCCTTTTTTTATCAAACAAAGGGTTCGCTGGGTCAGACCAGTTAGTAAGCAATCTGCCTTGCAGACCAGTGTATTTTACACGAAGCTCTATAGAACTTTCAGCTGGATTGTGGCTCATCTCCTTAGCCAGTCTATTTGCGTAACATATCACTTCAGCAACTGTTCTGATTGGGATAAATATATCAAGAATTTCATTTGGCTGTAGTATGTCTTCATTTGAATCTTCTTGATAACCCCTTTGTAGATACATGTACCCTTCCTTGGACGCCCTCCAAAAATCTGTTGTTGCGGCAGTAAATGGTTTGTCTGGATCACGTACTTTTTTACCAAGCCAGCACTCTATAGTCTTATTATCTACAACATAGGGCTTTATATCGGTGCTCGTTGGTATCCAAAAAGGCGACCAGCCTGAATATTTTGTTTTGGCTACCTTATCAAGTATTTTATAAAAAAGTATGTCATCTATTATCTTTAGTTGACCAGTTATTTTGAATGAATAAGATGCATATCCAAATGGGTGTTTTGCTGGTATCGAATCTTGGTTGAGTTTTTTTGTAAGCTCAAACCACCTAGCGTTTGCTTGCATGGCAAAAGCATCCAATTGATTGTTGGATGAAAATTGTGGTTTTGCAACCATGTTAACTACCTTCAAAATCGCTAAAACTTTTTCTATAGAAATGGTAGTTTCAGCCTTTTCAAATGAGATCATTGTAGGAATACTCACTCCAGCGAGCGCAGCATGTTTCTTTTGGCTCAATCTCTCTTCTCGCCTTCTTGTGATTGCTTCATTAACCATGCCAATCCAATTAAATTGCTCCATCATTCTTCCAGAATCCTTATACATGCTGCATCTACTATTTCTTTATATCTATTAAAAAAACTATCTGGCTCTTCTGGCACTTTAGGTCTCAAAATCTCCTGTGATCCTCTTCCTTTGAAAGCTTTGTTTAATTCATCTAAAGCATTCATTACGGCTCGTGATGTCAATCCAATTTTTTCTCCAAACTTTATAAGCATTTTTCTGTTTATTTGCTCGCAAGGGATTTTGTCTCCAAATAAAGATAGAGCAATTTCTCTATCAAATGTTCCTTGGTATATTAAGGTATTTACTAGGTCATAGGCTGGTGATAGCCTTAATCCTCTAGAAGTCTCGATTAACGCAAAATTCTTTAAGTGAGCATCGCAGTTACCAATGATGATGGAGAATACTACCTGCTTGAAATAGAGCTCTAAATCTGTGTGTGGTGAAGCGGAATAGTTTAAAATAGCATTTCCTATTTCTTCATAGCTTCCATTGTATTTTTCATTGCTTGACCTACCGAGAATTTGAGCAAACTCTTCCATGCGCAGTTTAGTAGAATCTTTGCGATCAAATCGTTCCACCATGAGAACTGTTTCATCGCATAATGTATTTAAATTAAAGTTTGTTACCTGAGTAATGCCTAGTATTTTTTGTGCAAGTTTCAAAGTGTGATTTTCGTTGCGTACTAAGTCAGGCAGTCGTTCTGTGTTGAACTTTGCGATATGTGTAGCAGCTTTTCCATCTATTGAGGCATGAAATTTATTGTTTTCCTTGTAAGCAAGTAGCTTCTTTTGTACTCCAGATATAGTTTTATGAGCGTTGATACTTGCAGACATTTCATCAGTCTGAATTGCAATGCTTGCTTCTGACGATCCTATGATTCCTACAGCACCTATGCAATCTTTCCCAAAGCGCAACAAAAGCCCAAGGTCATCTCTATCATCTAGTATTTTGCCAGCTTTTGCTTGTCCATCTCTTAACCACCCTTCTGGTAGAAGATTCTGGAAAAATGGATGAAGACCCTTTTCCCATTCAGATCGTCTTTGATTGATAGGGAAGGAACAAGCTATAGGTTTGTCTATCCATTTATCTAGGTAGCTGAAGCTAGTACCACCATATGGCATTTCTTCCAATATCCCAGCAACTTCATCTTTGTAAGTAACGTGCCCTGCCCTTGTCATAATTTAATAATTATTAAGGTTACAATACTAAACCATAACTCACTATATCTAAATATCATTACATTGTCAACTATATTATTAAGCTATAGCTATATCAATAACAAAGTATACGGATAGAAATAATTATAGCTTAATAATTTAGTTTCAATAGAAATATTATCATTTGCTTTTCTGGTTTTACTCGACTGTATATAAATTCAAATTTACAACCTGTTTTTGCTATTGTATGTCACGACATACAATGCAAGATGTTAAACTAGGTATCAAGTAAATTAAGGGTCTGTTTAGAAAAAATTCGAAATATTGTATTTTTTGACCAGCTATTAAGAAATTTCACTAGGCTATTTGAAAATTTTAGATTCAAGTACATAGCTAGAGTATTTTTTATCATCATGTCTTCAGCAATTTCTTATGGTTGCTGTGAGAAATTTCGGAACAACATATATAGATATAGATATCTAAAAGAAATCTATAAAAATCTAGATCTAGATAGATATAGATATAGATAGATCTAATTTTTGCAAATTTTTTTAAGAAAAGAGAAGATTGAAAAATCTATCTCAGACTTAAACATAAAGACCAAATCCCTGATTATTATTATTTTTTCGTTCACGCCATGAACTAATTTTACTAATTTTTTTACTTGTTTTTGGGGTTTGTTGAGGAATTTTGGTTTCACGTGATGAACAGCGAGTTTTAAAGATAAAAATACTGAGGTACTATCTTGAAGATTAGCAGTTAAAGCTAAATTTTTGACTGTTTTAAAATCCAGTGAATATTGAAGAATTGAACCCCTTACATACTCACTGGACGACCAACA
>CANNHR010000090.1 GCA_947505405.1 Rickettsiales bacterium | reverse complement strand
TCTTTTTTTTATTTATTCACGTGTAAGAGTTCTGACGGAAGGACTCAATGCTAATTCTTTTTAGATATTTATATGCATAGATTACTAGAGCTTTTTGTATTGTTAATTTTAATTGTAACTACCATCCACTATACTGCGGCATTATCTCTGATTTCTTTAGTTTCGGTAATTAGTCAAAATTCTCTTTGTGCTTTGTATAACCAGATTTTTTATATGTTTGATTATATAATATTTAGCAAATCACTGATGTATAACTCATTACATGCTTTGATATTGTTCATACTTTTCAAAACAAAAGCTTATGGTATTGATATAAAAAAAAGACCAAAGCCATTAAAAACTTAATGCTGAATTAAAAACATAAGAGATAACCATGTCTAAAACCAACACAAACATTGCGGAGAGTTATTATGCAGCAATGAATAACAAAGATTTAAATGAAATTGCATTATATTTGCATCCAAGAGTTAGATTTTTAGGTCCTTTGGCGCAGTTGGATGGGAAAGAAGCGGTTCTTGAATCGGCTAAAGGATTTTTAGGAATTGTTGATTCTGTGAAGATGCGAACAAAGTTCGCTTCTGGCAATCAGGTTATGCTAGCCTACGACCTGAACTGCGTGTCACCAATTGGTACTATTCGTGTAGCTGCGCTTATGACATTTGAGGATAATCTTATTTCATGTATTGAATTATTTTTTGATGCTCGTGTTTTTGATAAGAAATAGAATAAATATGCTTTTTGGCCTAGAATCGAGGTAAAACCAGTCATGCTGAAGTCGATTTGGCAAAGCCCGGTCTCTTAGCCTAGCATCTTCTTAGAATTTTTTGACTGGATACAGAATTTGTTATGCAAAGAAAGAAGAAGATACCGGATCAAGCCAGGTATTGTATTGTTTTGTATAAATTCTTCCCCACTGCGACTTTGTTACAAAGCTTTGGGAAAAAAATAGAGATTTCCATTTAATAGCTGTTTAATAATTGCTAATTAATTAATTGCCTGGCACACTTATTATAAGTTTTCATAAGTAAAATGATAAGTTTTTTTGATTTTCGCCGCGCTGCTTTAAGTAAAATATTTAAGGGTATTACTATGACGAATATATTAAAATTTATATCAGGTTCATTGTTATTGTTTGTAACTTTAACTGCAGTGGCAGAAGAGAAACAATTTTCTTCTGCAATGAAGGAAGAATTACAGACAAAAATGGAATTATTAGTTAAAGAAATTAATGCACCCGGATTCAATGTTGGTATATGGATACCAGGTGAAGGAGAATGGGAGAGTTCTTTTGGCGTTGCGGATAAAGAGACTAGTGAAAAAATGAGTCTAGAGAATCATTTTCGTATAGGTAGTATTACCAAAACTTTTGTGATTACTGCTGTTTTACAATTGGTAGATAAAGGTGATATATCCTTGGATGATAAAATAAGTAAATATGTTGATAATGTACCTAATGGTAAGGAAATTACTATCAGACAGTTAGCAAATATGACAAGTGGTTTGGCTAATTATTCTGAAGATGAGGAATGGGTAACTAAAGCAATTTATACTAAAAACGATCGGAATGTTCCGACAAGTGAGTTGTTAAATGTAGCTTTTAAACTACCACCAACCTTTGCCCCAGGAAAAGGGTGGCACTACTCTAATACCAATACAGTGTTACTCGGGCAAGTAATTGAAAAAGTTTCTGGCTTAAGCCTTGATCAATATTTACAAAAAAATATTTTTACTCCACTAGAATTAAACAATACTTCATATCCTCTTGATGAAAAAATGCCATCACCATATGCGCATGGATATACCAAACAAACGCTAGATGGCAAGGAAGCAGATGCTACATTTAACAGCCCATCTTGGACGAATGCTGCGGGGCAAATGATTTCTACGTTTGCTGATTTAAAAATATGGGCAAAGGCTTTGGGTACAGGCGCTCTGTTGAGTGAAGGGGCGTTTAAAGAGAGATTAAATTGGGTCACTTTAGCACCTAATACTAAAATAAGGAAATATGGCCTTGGAGTTGGTTCAAACAGTGGTTGGATTAATCATACAGGCTCATTGCCGGGATATAATTGCATAGTAGCTTATTTGCCAGAAAAACAAGCAATCTTTGTGGTTATGATAAATAGTGATATAGCATTAGTAAAAAAAGAGAAAGAAGTACCACTAACTGACATGGTATTTGAAGCTGTTACTAAAATAGTAACCCCTGATAATGTTCCTATTAGATCTGATGCAAATAATCGCTGTGATTAACTATGCCTTACTTCAAGGTAATTTACTAATATAGGCTCAAGGGCGCTCAAGGCAGTTGCCAGAGTTAAGAACCTGTCTTCATAGAATTGTCTGCATAATTTTTGTAGTTTACAATGATTTTTAATGCGAATATACATATATTAAAATTAAGAATCATACATAAAATGCAAAATATTAGACAAAAGTTATGCAGAATAATTCTATGAAGACAAGTTCTAAATCCTATAATTTTGGAATCAGCGCAATCATTAAGATTGCTCTGTTATCTCTAATGTTATCAGGGTGCACATCTTCTCATGCATTAAAGAAAACCAACTTTGCGATTATATCGTATTATGATAATAAAAAAATGCTTGATTGTGGGAAGAAGAAAATTGTTCTTGTTGGTGGATGTTTTGATTTACTCCACTATGGTCATTTTGAATATTTACGAAAAGCAAAATCAGAAGGCGAATATCTGATTGTTGCTTTGGAACCAGACGAGAGAATTGTAAAATACAAGCACCGTCAACCAATTCACAATCAAAAACAAAGAGCCGCAAATTTAAGCGCTATCAGGTTTGTTGATCATGTATTAATATTACCTGAATTACATGGATATGATGCGTATCATAAGTTAGTGATGGACACTTGTCCAAGCGTAATAGCTATAACCCAGGGTGATCCACAGCTTGCCAATATAAAGAAACAAGCGGCTGATGTTGGAGCAGAAGTAAAAGAAGTAGTAAATTCATTAGAAGGCTTCTCTAGTAGTTCAATTCTTAAAGGAGCCCAAAATTAGAGTTAAGTGGATGACTATTATATGGGGATAACTGGGTCTAGCATACGTGATATTTATGTGACAACAGTTGCTGAGAATGGACCATTGTTACGAAACTCTTGTAGAATTGTTGATAAAGGACTTTCGAAGTCAGAACTAGTTTAGGCTACAAAGTTATTAGGGATAAATCGTAGGGCTTATTTGTATTATGGTTGACTACGCTTGATAAGCATATATTATGCTAGAATGCGGTGGATGGTGTTATAGCAGCTTATCCACAACCAGAATATTTAATTAATGTTAATCTTAGGAAATTCAAATTATGACAAATAATAGAAAGAAGTTTTTGAAAAATTTACTAACAACTGTATCAACCCTGGCAGTAATTGCTGGTGCTGCCAATAATGCCGGGGCGGCGGCTCTTAACGTAACTGGCAACGTTGCTGATTTGGCGGTTGGTAATGGTGCAAATTTAAGTGGGGTGTTTGCCGACGGTGACGATCTAACCCTAACCGGAGCTTTTAACATTACCACAGCTGGGAATGTCGACATTGCTGCTATTGCTATTGGTGCTTTTGCGGGACAAACATTTAACGTTGCGAATATTGTAACCTACGGAAATGTAGCATTAGCAATGAACATGAATATTACCGATAAATTTGTAGGAGGAGCAGCCACTCATATTACAGGTACTCTGGCCTTGAATACTGTTGCCATTGGAAACGTGGTTGGAAACGTAAGTGCCGCAGTAACCCTAACCGATGGTGGGTTAACAATGGGTAATGCAGCAGCAGCAGTTGATGTTGCGGGAGGTACGCTTACCGAAGTTGGTACTATTGGTACGACTTTGACCTCAACAGGTGGTACTGTAATTAAGTTTGGCAATGTTACTGGCAATCTAGACGTTAGTAATGGCGGTATCATTACTGGTGTTGGAGGAGCAGGTAATATTGGTGGTACTGTGACTCTTCAAGCCGATGCTGGAAATGTAAAGATTGGTACTGCTACTGGAGCAGTCAGTGTTGCAGGTGGTGGGTTAACAATGGGTAATGCAGCAGCAGGAGTTACTGTTTCTGGAGGT
>CANNHR010000089.1 GCA_947505405.1 Rickettsiales bacterium | reverse complement strand
TTTCCTATCCACGCAACAAAGCCTTCCCGCGCCAGGCGGGAATCCAGTCTTTTAGCCGTTTTGCCATGGATTCCCGCGCCTCGCGCAGAATGACAATAAGAGATAGGAAAACCTCTGTAAGGCATTTTTGACGGAGAGACTAAAAACTCTCTGCTTTTGCTAAGTTCCATAAATCAGCATATATGCTGACAGAATTTTTCTCTAACAACTCCCCTTGACTAAGTTGTGGATATATAGCAGCAAAACTCTTACTAGTGCTTGCATCGATATATCTTCTGATATGCGATGGATCAAGCTGATCTGGATCATCTTTACCAAGAGCTCCAACAAGCTCGCAGAATGAGTGTATAGTTCTCTTCTGAAAGTTAGCTACCCGTACTGATTTATCTTTTACATCTAGCATAGACCAGCGATGCTTGTTTTGAGTAGCAACCCCAGTAGGACATCTATCTGTATTACAGCTCAGTGATTGAAGGCATCCAATTGCAAACATCATAGCCCTTGCCATGCTGCAAGCATCAGCACCAAGAGCAATTTTTGTTACCATATCATAACCAGTAGCAATTTTTCCACTAGCGATTAGTTTTATATCATCTCGTAAATTTGCTCCGACAAGACAGTTGTGAACAAATGTTATGGACTCATTAATAGGCGTTCCAATACGATTGGTAAAAGTAACTGGAGCCGCGCCAGTTCCGCCTTCAGCTCCATCAACTGTTATGAAATCTGGTCTTATCCCAGTTTGGATCATAGCCTTACATATGCCCATGAATTCTGTTTTATGTCCCAGGCATAGCTTAAACCCGACAGGCTTTCCACCGCTAAGCTTACGCAATCTTGCAACAAACTCCATAAGTCCAATCGGCGTAGAAAACTCTGAATGCATCGGCGGAGAAATAGCGTCTTTACCTGGCTCAAGCATACGAATTTCTGCTATTTCCTTGGTAACTTTTGCTGCAGGTAATATGCCCCCGTGCGCCGGTTTTGCTCCTTGAGATAATTTGATCTCAATCATTTTGATCACGTCATTTTGAGCAATTTGCTCAAATGCATCTTGGTTAAATCGTCCATCTTGATAGCGACAGCCAAAATAAGCTGTTCCTATTTGCCAAACTAAATCTCCCCCATGCTCTAGATGATATGAGCTAACTCCACCCTCACCAGTACTATGAGCAAATCTACCAATTTTAGCTCCTTTATTTAGAGCCCTGATAGCATTTGGGCTAATTGCTCCAAAACTCATCCCTGATATATTTAATCGCGATGCGTCGTAAGGTTTTGCGCAATCTGCTCCACCGATTAGAATTCTAGTTTTTTCATGAGATACTGTTTTGGTTGCAAGTGAGTGATAAGAAAAAACATAACCAACACTGGTAAGGTCGTTTTTTGTACCAAAAGCAATAGTTTCTCGAACTCCTTTAGCTTTTTGGTAAATTAAGGATCTGATTTCTCGTGAATAGGGAGTTCCGTTATTGTCAGTTTCAATGTAATATTGCTGAATTTCAGGCCTAATAGACTCAAGTATATACCTCAAATGCCCTATAACAGGATAGTTGCGAAGCACCGTGTGTCCCACAGACATTATGTCATGTATTCCGATTAAGATATACGGAACTATAATATACAGAGCATAGATAATTGGAGGCCAAAATTGATAAATGATGAATACTAATAAAGAGCTAACAACAGAAATAGTATAATATAACCAGCGCATATAGTTCCTTAACTTGAATTTCTGCTACCACTATACAACTTATACTAGTATCAATTAAACTTATTATGCTTTGGAAAGCCTGAGGGAGGTATTTTTCCAATACTACCGCGTTTTGCGCGCCACGCCATTATTTCTTTTTCTAGTCGAATCTTCGACCCAAGGCTCCACGCTAATCCTTCATTTGAGTCAAAAGTTTTTACATCACCAAGTTTGGCATCACGATATTTTTGTAAAGTGACACCCTGCCCGCGCTTCATTTCTGGTACTTCATCAATAGCAAAAACTAGTAATTTTCTATTTGTGCCAATAACAGCCACCATATCACCACTAACAGAAGTACAAACTACACATTTATCCTCGCCACTTACCTGCATAATTTGTTTGCCGTTTTTAGTCGAAGCAATCGCATCGTCGCTATTAATGATAAACCCTTTACCTTTACTTGATGCTAATAACAGCTTTTGTCCTGGTATATATGGGATAATGTTAATGACATCATGATTATCAATATCAACCATCAGCTTTATTGACTCACCATGACCTTTGCCTCTAGCAAAATTATCACCTAGCACAGTGAAAAACTTACCACCTGCAGAACATATTAATATGCTGCTAGTAGTGTAAGTTTCAACGATAAAGCCTTGTGAATCACCTTCTTTAAATTTAATGCCAGATAAATCTAAACTATGCCCCTTCATAGATCTGATCCAACCCATTTTCGAGCATATAACTGTGATTGGCTCTTTTTCAATGAACGCTGAGATATCAATTATTTGTGCGCTTATTTCCACTTTTTCAAAGTTTGTTCGGCGAGCACCCAAAGGGGTTTCTAAACTAAACTGTTTTTGAATAGTGGCAATATCAGTTTTGATTAATTTCCACATTTGGCGTGGATTTTCCAGAATCTGACTTAAGCAAGCATGTTGTTTTTTGAGCGATTCGTGTTCAGTATTTATTTGCTCTTCTTCAAGTTTTCTAAGTGCACGTAGTTTTATGTTGAGTATAGATTCTGCTTGATTATCGTTGATAGAAAACTTGCTCATCAACTCTTTTTTGGGATTATCCTCTTCTCTGATAATACGGATTACTTCATCAATATTTAAGTAAGCAATTTTTAAGGCATGTAAAACCTCCAGCCTTTCATCTATTCTAGCAATTTGATATTTAGTTCTTCTAGTCACTATTTCTCGGCGGAATGCTATGAATTCTTGTAGCACTTCTAGTATATTCATTACCTTAGGAACTCCGCTTGAGCTTAAAACATTAAGATTCAGGTGAATTCTAGATTCCAGCTCAGTGAGTTTAAACAAAGATTCCATTATTATCTCAGGAGAGCAACCACGTCCTTTAGGCTCAATGACTATTCTAATAGTTTCTGCGGATTCGTCTCTTATATTACTAATTAGAGGAATTTTTTTGTCCATTAGTAATGATGCAATTTGTTCAATTAATCTTGATTTTTGAACCTGATATGGAATTTCAGTAATAACTATTTGATATAATCCATGACTAAAGCTTTCTTTTTCCCATTTTGCTCTTACTCTAAAACTACCCCTACCAGTTTCGTAAGCTGCGTTAATAGTGTTTTGGCTGTCAATAATAGTGCCACCAGTTGGAAAATCTGGACCTTTAATGAACTCAAGCACATCGCTGCAAGTAGCTTTTGGGTTATCGATCAAGTGCATTAAAGCATCGCATAACTCATGTAAATTATGCGGCGGAATACTAGTAGCCATTCCTACAGCTATACCTTCAGAACCGTTTGCCAGCAAATTAGGGAACTGCGCAGGCATTAACACAGGCTCTGTATCCGAATCGTCATACGTTAGGCGAAAATCAACAGTATCCTTATCAAGGTCTTCCATTAATAGCATACATATCTGGGTCATTCTCGATTCGGTATAACGCATAGCAGCCGCGTTATCGCCATCAACAGAACCAAAATTCCCCTGCCCGTCAATGAGAGGATAACGTAGAGAGAAGTGTTGCGCCAATCGAACAAGCGTATCATATACCGCCGTGTCACCGTGTGGGTGGTACTTACCAATTACATCACCGACCACTCTAGCACATTTTTTATATCCAGAACTAGGATCAAGTTTTAGCTTCATCATTGCGTATAAGAGTCTTCTATGTACTGGTTTTAAACCATCACGGACATCTGGCAATGATCTTGACATGATTGTTGAAAGCGCGTAAGAAAGATAACGCTCGGATATTGCACTCCCGAAATCAACATTTTCAACATTTGGCTCTTCATTGGTCATTATAGCTACTTGATTCATTGTGAAAAAAGTTATTTTGTTTTACAAAAAATACTTTTTTCACGGTTAATATGTAAGATTTTTGCCAGCGAGGCGGCTCTTGGTAAAAATCAAAATCATAGGATTTTATTTATTTTTAATTAGATTATAATCAACTCATTTTCCTCTAACTTTTTAAGAAATCAATATTTTGCTACTTGATTCTATATATTTGATGGCAGGTTATCACTAAATAACCTGAGTTTGATATAAGAAACATATTAGAACCTGTCTTCATAGAATTGTCTGATAGAATTTTTAGAATAATTTTTGTAGTTTACAATGATTTTTAATGCGAATATACATATATTAACCCCAACTGTGTTTAAGGATTCAATTTTAGTAACTGATCTAATGAGGGTTTATCAGTACGGATTTGGTAACTAATAAGTCCTGCAAACAAGTGAGTAAATGCA
>CANNHR010000088.1 GCA_947505405.1 Rickettsiales bacterium | reverse complement strand
ACCCTATTCCACCAGCACCGAGCCCCCAAATCACTCCTTTGCTTAAGCCAACTAATAACATGCCAACACCACAGCCAATCAAAGAACCAATGCTAAAATTGTATAGTTTTCGTTGTTTGTTCAAACAGGGAATAAAAGTACGTTTTTTCATCGGTTCTTTCCTATTATTTCAACATCGCAATCGTACCAAGAACTACCGCTCCGGCAGCTGTTGCTGCAACTCCAGCTCTTATTGCTCTTTGACGACCATCGCCTTCACCAAATAATGCAGCAGCAGCTGACGTTAGAATAACACCCTTACCCCAGTGAGCTTCAATACCAGCAATGATAGGATTAGTAGCAGCGGCAACACCAGCATCTATATCAAACTTAGCCCAGGCAATTTCAGCAAAGAGCATCCCTCCTGTCATTGCCATAAAAGCAAGCACCAATCCTTTGATAAGTTTTTTTGTAGTTAGTTTTTTGTTCGTTAAATTATTCATTTTGTTTTCCTCTTTTGTTGTTATTGTGTAATTCATTCTTTCTTGCTGGCTGTTGTTATTCATTTTTGTAAGTTCCCCACTACCTTGATCTCTAAGTTCTCTATGACCTTAGAGGAATCAACTAAGCTCCAATCAATAGGCTCTATATCCTCCAAGCTCAGTCTCTGATTAATCGGGCTTCGACCTAATTTCTTGCTTCCTTCAACTTGCATAACCTTATCTAACAAGTTAATTATGTTATTATTATGTTGCCCCTCTTCTGTTGCTTTACTGGTAATTTGCCTAACAAAATTTTCTAGTTCATTTTTTGTATCAGCTAGCTCTTGTATTAGTTCACTTAGCTTTTGTATTTTTTTACTCGTTAAGTGCGTAAACTTTGGTCGTCAACCTAATTAATCCTAGTTTTCCCTAGCTATGGTTCTTTGATCCACATACATGAATACAAAGCCCAATACGTACAACCCTATTACACATGTAATTATGATTCTGCTTTGCATATTCTTTAACCCCTCTTTAAATTGGAATTGAATTCCTCTTCAACTCTGTGCATCTGCCAGTGTGAATTTCCATACAATTTAAAAAATTTGACTACTGGCGCATCAAGATGCTTAGTCAGTCCACCCATACGTTCCACCCACTCTCCCTTATAATGTTGACTTAATGTATTTAGCATCAGTAGCTTAACTCCACATTGCTTTAATAGATTTAACCAAACAGGATAAAAACTATTTAGTAAATTAGTCCGATCTAAATAATCAGCTGCTTCTATGATGAGCAATCTATTGTCTGTGTCGCCATTTGCGACAAATTGCTCAGATACTAACTTTGTTGTATTGATCAATTCTGTTGCTAGATCCTTATAATCCAATACAACTCTCTGTGTCGAACGGCACAAAAGATCAATTACACTATGTGTGATCTCGTCAATCTCTTTAACTCTTGCTGATGCCAGTAACAACGGCAATTTCTTTAACTTAAACCAATTGCTATCACCCTCTTCTCCCAGATCTACTATTGCTACTTTCCAATCGGCGTTTATTGCAGCAAGCATTATGCTCATTCCTTCTGGTGATAATCCGCATCCCGCCTCAGCTGCTAGCGTAAAATGCATATCGTTACTTTTTACAATTTCATTAAACACTTCTCCATTTGCAACTGACTTGCAGGAATTACTGTATAACAATGTGTTCTCAGTTGCTGGCAATCTAAATGTTGCAGCTATCTTTTGCTCTTTGACTTGGTGCATACCCTTTCTCTCTCCCTTAATTTAGAAATTCACTCTGACTTTCGCATAACCCATATGAGCTCTACTCTTGCCTTGCCAATTGCGCTCGTATCCACCTCCTACTTCAAACATATCACCCGCAATGGTCAAACCCGTGCCAAAGCGTAATACTCCTGGTGATCTGTTAGTTTTTTGACTGATAATTGTTTGATTAAGTTGGTTGGATATCCTTTGTTTGCTCCGCATGCGCCATATGCCGTGGCTATAGTCAACACTAACTTCTGGCATTAGCGTAAGAGTCGCAGCTTCCAAGAACCCAGTTGTAACAACACCGGTCATTAGATTAAATTCTTGCTGCTTAGTTTTATTGATTTTGATCGAACCATCCGCATATGATTTTAAATCTAGCTGGTTGTATGATCCGCCAATTCTTGGGCTAATTATTAAATATTCGGAAGGGTATAAGTTGTAGTTGGCAGTTAATGCGCCTCCTAAGAGAGTGGCTTTCCTTTTAGTGCTACTGGCATTAGGGGTAGGAGAATCAATCTTGATCCCAGCTAATCCATAAGCAATATTGCCGCTGATAGTCAGATCATCATCCAGCACGTTACTACCATATAAACCAAAAATATTATTGCTAATATTAGTCGTATTAATCGCTGTATTAGCAATTGAGTTTTTGCTTTTAGAATCAGTATGGCTAAGTAGCATACCAATTGTACTATCCTCATCAAGTTTGGTATCAGCACCAATGATTACTCCGCACAAAGTTGCTCTGCTATCTACAGTAGAACTAGCAGACTTTTGCCTATCAATTTGCTTGCCCAAGAATCCTTTAATCCATACTCCATGATCTAGTGAGTCGTCTCCAGAAGCAAAGCCACTAACAGACACTCTGTTTAAATGGCTCAATCTATCGTAAGTGAAGAAGCTAATACTATTAAGGCCGGCTACTAAATGTTTGTTATGGGAATCTATTTGAGTAATAGTCATTTCAGCTTTTGGCTTTAGGGCAATCACATCAACAATAGATGTCAATCTGAGTAGCCCACGAAAATGAAATGCTCTAATAGCGGGTGCATCATTAATTTGCCTCAAGATATTGCGCAACTCTTCCACACTTATGTTACTGATATCAAGTGTTCCGATAGTAATCAAATTTTCAGCCGTAAAAGCACCACAACTACTACCGTCACTTTGTTGACGGACTTGTAGATCAATTAGTTCGATAGTTGGATCAATCTCTCTTAAGATTTGCGCCAGTAACGCACCATTAGCTGTTGCTGCAATGGGACTACCAAAAGAATCATTGTATATAACCTTAATGCGTCCATCCTCACTAGCTTTAATAGCTAGTGCCGCCCAGTGACTATTGCCAAAGTTAATCGGTATCAATGCACTGCCTTTAGTTATAGACTCAGCTACCGAGCTACGCACAATATTACTAACTAATTCCTTACTTTCAAATGGAAGTGCTGGAGCAATATAGGCGCTATATCCTACTCTGCTTTTTAGTACTGCTCTGATGTCCTCATCCTCATACCAATAGCCACTTTGGATCAAATTAGCTGGATTTGGTACAGCAAGAGAACTAGTGCTAAACATTACTAAGAAAATAGCAGTGCCAAGCTTAAGAATGATTTGTTTTTTTGATTCCATCATTTTATTTGCCCTGCTCATTTTTAAGCACAGATACAGCAGCTTTATAAAAAGCTTCAGGTACTATGTAGACACTCTCTCCATTATTCAGTTCGATTCTATGTATGCTAAATTGCGCATTACATATTATTGCCGTAGCATACTCCAATAATGAAGGTTGCTTCCATTCTATTACTTTGTATTGCTCTTCTTTATTTGTCATAATTTCCTCCTTTTTTTGCTTATATTTCTCTTACAAACTGCAAATACTTAGCAGAAAACTCCTATTAAATTATAGTTTTGCCCTTGGCATAACTTTTCTATCAATGAGCTATATTTGGATTGGACCCAATCCTTGATAAAATCACTAGGAGCCAGGAGCATTATGCTTCTATTATCATCATTGATTTCTGGTTCTAGCTTACTAAACCAATTACGATCTATTGCTCTTCCATCCTCACCATGATAATTGATTTTTACCAATCAACGGTATGATAAGTCTTTCAAGTCTGCAATAGCCTGTTCATTAAATGAAACGGTTTATTTGCACTAACCCTTGAAGGAAAGCCAAAAAATATTTTAAATTAGTTCATTAAATGAAACAAAATCTGTTGTTTTTAGACTTATTTTTGCTAATTTTTTTGTTAAAATAAGCAAAAAATTCTGATAATTTAAATCTTGCTTGCTAATGAGCGAATTATTTTTTCAATTCTGTTGAGAGTTGTATTAAATTTTGTGGGTAATGTTTGCCTCTAAAAAAACTTATCCACTTTGCCGGCTTCATCTACATCATCAATTTTTTCTATTTTTTTTTCTTTGTTTGTTATTACGGTATACGCGAGCGCACGCGGCTTGAAGAACAAGATTAAATCTAATAATTATGCTTATTTTGTTTCATTAAATGAAACAGTTTTTTGTCTTTTGTTCTGAAGTTTCATACAGAAATTTGGTAGAATTCTTTGCAAGATCCCATCATTTTTAAGTTTTTGCTACTTGCATATAATATTCTATTTATGGTCTTTTTATGAAGTTTGGATTGGTATACACGATAGAAGAATTGAGATAATAGGGAGCAATTACTTTGTTATCTAGTTTTACGTAAAAAAAAGTCAATATTTATTTGAAAAAGTTCATTAAATGAAACAAAAAAATCTTACAAAAAAGTTATCTTTTCTTCTCTATGGTTCTAGAAGTTTC
>CANNHR010000087.1 GCA_947505405.1 Rickettsiales bacterium | reverse complement strand
AGAATAGACTTCTTTCGAAACTTTATCTGGTGGGTTATTTTGTCGTCATTAGAACCTAAAAAATGCTCATGTAGATCTACTACACTGCGCTTTTTATAGAACCTAATTCCTAAAAATTCCTCCACCATATTTAGTTTCAAAAGAAGTCTAATGTTTTTGCATAAAACAGCCTC
Source organism: Rickettsiales bacterium (assembly GCA_947505405.1). Taxonomy (GTDB): domain Bacteria; phylum Pseudomonadota; class Alphaproteobacteria; order Rickettsiales; family Rickettsiaceae; genus Megaera_A. The sequence goes on along the minus strand of CANNHR010000087.1, from coordinate 4,591 downwards.
TCGATGTTATTCCAGCTCTCTTTTTTGTCATTCTGCGCGAGGCGCGGGAATCCAGTCTTTTAGCCGTTTTGCCATGGATTCCCGCCTGGCGCGGGAATGACAATAAGGGATAGGAAAACCTCTGTAAGGCATTTCCGGCGGAGAGACTAGTAAGTTGCGTCTTCTTCTATAATTTCTTCGCCAATCAAGTTACTATTTTCAGAACCTTTGAATTCGTCTAATGGTCGGTTTAGAATAGAAAATTTTTCTAAAAGTTCTTCACATCTTTTCGAGTTTAATATATTTTGGCGACTATTATAAGAGCCAACAAAAAAACCATCATCTAAATTTGATATAGTAGAACTTGAGGAAGTGGGGGCTGATTTGCTGCCGTTAACACCTGTGTAAGGCTCTTCTATAATTCTAGGTGGTATTGTTATTGCCAGGGAGGGTGTTGGTTTGTCAAATATGGCAATTGATTTCTTAGACATTAGATTTCCCAATAATTAATTAATTACATATTTTATAATATATTGCTTTTTCAAGAGAAAATCAATCTAAAAAGCCTTTCTCCAATTGGGCTGATTACTCTATTTTTTAAAATTTTGAACATTAAATTCCCAGCAAGTATTATGAGGATTGTCACGATAGCGCTGTATATAATATCAGCTGGATAATGCATCGCCAGGGTTATTCGTGAGGTGGCGACGGCCAAAATAATTAGACAGCTCATGCATTTTAAAGCTTTGTTCATATAGGACCATAAGCAATAAGCAACTAATATGCTAAGGCCCGTGTGAGCGCTTGGAAAGGATGATAAACAACGTTCTAACGTTGTATCAGCAATGGTAATGAAATCCCTCTCTGTTAGCGAACAAAATGGGCGACTTAAGTTGATTGAAAATTTTAAAGCAGCAAACGTAAAGCCAAATAACGCATAGCATATACCTAGTCTGGTTAGCTTGAGATACCCTCTCATAAAAAAGCTTTGTTTGCCCTGAGCAACGCGCGCGCGAAAGTAAAAAAACAAACATGCTATAAAATAGAAGATGGCGAAATTGGCAATAAAGAATACATCAGAAATTATTTGCAAAATGTCAGGAAGGCAGCCGATATTTGTTAATTTGTTTATTAAGATAAACAATGACTCATTCAGACCCATCCAACTGTATAAAAAATATGCCATACCAATTTACAAAATTTAAGTGTATGCTGTACATCTGCGTACAAAACTATATCAAAATCCTTGATGACGCAATTATTATGGAAGGAATTTTATACCCACTTATATATGGCAGAGTTTTTCTTGCATAAAATCCTTGCCAATAATAAAAAAGTTGAGTATAGTTCTGAAAATTTTCGTTTGAATATAAAAGTCAAGTGGGGTACAATACCCCTCCTTGATGGTTTTTTATAATTTTTTTAAAGAAGAAGTAAATTTAAATGCCAACAAATAGTCAATTGGTCAGATTTGGTAGACAATCAAAGGTCAGAAAAAGCAAGTCTCCTGCTCTTAAGTCAAATCCTTTCCTTAAAGGTGTATGTGTGATAGTGAAGACTGTAACGCCCAAGAAACCTAACTCAGCTTTGCGTAAGATCGCAAGAGTACGTTTGAGCAACGGGGAGTATGTCAATGCTTATATTCCAGGTGAAGGGCACAATTTGCAAGAGCACTCAGCTGTCTTAGTTAGAGGTGGTAGGGTTCCGGATCTTCCTGGTGTTAAATATCATATCGTTCGTGGTGCGCTTGATACTCAGGGTGTTAAGGGGCGTAAGCAAGGTCGCTCACGTTACGGTACTTCTTCTAAAGGTCAGTAATAATTTAAATATAAAATCGATATAGGTATACAATGTCGCGACGTCATGCAGCTGTAAAGAGAGTAATAAAGCCCGATACGAAATATAAGAGTGTGTTGCTTTCCAAATTTATTAATAATGTAATGAAAAGTGGGAAAAAATCTCTCGCAGAGAGATTGGTCTATGGTGCTTTTGCTAGAGTTGAAAAGAAGCACGGTTCTGATCCGTTCAAGACGTTTAATGACAGTATGAACAATGTAAAGCCTTATGTTGAAGTTACTTCGGTAAGGGTTGGTGGTGCGAATTATCAAGTGCCTTCGCCTGTTGATGAGAGAAGAGGCTATGCGCTTGCTATACGTTGGGTGATCGATGCTGCGCAAAAGCGCTCTGGTCGAAGCATGATCGAAAAATTGGCGGAAGAGTTGTTTGATGCTGCGAATAATCGTGGTGTTGCGATTAAGAAGAGAGAGGATACTCACAAGATGGCAGAAGCTAATAAGGCGTTCTCTCATTTTGCTCAGAGATCACAACAGCAGAGGTAGGTAATGTCTAAGAAGCAGTTAGCTGACGTCCGTAATATCGGTATATGTGCACATATTGATGCTGGCAAGACCACTACTACTGAGCGTATTCTTTATTATACAGGAAAATCGCATAACATAGGTGAAGTGCACGATGGTGGCGCTACTATGGATTGGATGGAACAGGAACAGGAAAGAGGTATTACGATTACTTCTGCTGCTACAACATGTTATTGGAATGAGAAGCGAATAAACATTATTGACACTCCTGGTCACGTTGATTTTACTATTGAAGTTGAAAGATCCCTTAGAGTGCTTGATGGTGCAGTAACCGTTTTTGATGGTGTTGCTGGGGTTGAGCCACAATCTGAAACTGTTTGGCGTCAAGCGGATAAGTATCATGTTCCTAGGATGTGTTTCATTAATAAGCTTGATAGAGCTGGTGCGGATTTCTTCAGATGTGTACACATGATTTCTGATAGATTGGGCGCTGTGCCGCTTGTTTTGCAGTTACCTATTGGTATTGAGGATGAGTTTCAGGGAGTAGTTGATCTTGTAAAGATGCAGTCAATTATCTGGAAAGATGGCTCGCTGGGTGCGGAATATACATATGGTGAAATTCCTGCTGATTTAAAAGCTAAGGCGAATGAGTATAGACTGAAGTTACTAGAAACTGCGGTTGAAACTGATGATTCCGTGATGGAAAAATATCTTGGTGCTGAAGAGATTTCTGAAGCTGAGTTAAAGTCATGTATCAGAAAAGGGACGATTGCGGGTATTTTTGTTCCGGTGATTTGTGGTTCTGCCTTTAAAAACAAGGGTGTTCAGCCTTTACTTGATGCGGTTGTAGATTATTTGCCTTCGCCGCTTGATATACCTCCGACCAAAGCTATCAACGCTAAAACTGGTGAAGAAACGACGATTGCGAATTTAGAAGATGGTCCGTTTGCGGCGCTTGCATTTAAGATAATGACGGATCCTTTTGTTGGATCTCTTACATTTGTCAGAATTTACTCTGGTAAACTTTCTGCTGGTTCGTCAGTTGTAAATACAGTAAAAAATCAGAAAGAGCGTGTTGGTCGTATGCTACTTATGCATGCGAATGATCGTGAGGATATAAAAGAAGCTGTAGCAGGTGATATCGTTGCTTTAGCTGGTTTGAAAAACACTACAACGGGTGATACTCTATGTGGTCCTGATGTTGGACTTATTCTTGAAAGAATGGAGTTTCCTGAGCCAGTTATTAAGCTTGCTGTTGAGCCAAAATCAACTGCGGATCAAGAGAAAATGGGATTAGCGCTGGCCAAGCTTGCTTCAGAAGATCCATCATTTAGAGTTACAACAACTGAAAACGGTCAAACAAACATCGAGGGGATGGGTGAACTTCACTTGGAAATTCTTGTAGATAGAATGAGAAGAGAGTTTAAAGTTGAGGCAAATGTTGGTGCGCCTGAGGTAGCATATCGTGAGACGATTACTACTTCTTATGAAGTGGACTATACGCATAAAAAGCAGTCGGGTGGTGCTGGGCAGTTTGCTAGAGTAAAGATTACATTTGAACCTGGTGAGCAAGGGAGTGGTTTTACATTTGATAGTAAAATTGTTGGCGGCTCTGTTCCAAAAGAATTTATTCCTGGTGTAGAGAAGGGATTAAAGAGTATTATGGGTAGTGGTGTTGTGGCTGGATACCCCATGATCGACTTTAAAGCTACACTTACAGATGGTGCGTTTCATGATGTGGATTCGAGCGTTCTTGCTTTTGAAATTGCTGCCAAAGCTGCTTTTAGAGAAGGTATGCCAAAAGCTGGAGCAAAGTTACTTGAGCCTATTATGAAGGTGGAGGTCGTTACTCCAGAAGATTATATGGGAGATATTATTGGCGACTTAAATAGCCGTAGAGGTTCCATCCAAAATATGGAGCCAAGAGGCAATGCTCAGGTCATATCTGCTCAGGTTCCTTTGGCTGAAATGTTTGGCTATGTAAATACGTTAAGATCGATGTCTCAGGGTAGAGCTCAGTATAGTATGGAATTTAATAGCTACGCTCAGGTGCCTGGACAAGTTGTAGATGCGATTTTGATTAAGCAGAAAAAATAGTTTTTGATCATTAAGATTTAGTGCCAATTCAACTCAAACGACTATAAATACCAAATGTACTTGATTTGGCACTGAGAATATGATAGGAGTGTAGCTCAATTGGTAGAGCGCCGGTCTCCAAAACCGGAGGTTGCGGGTTCGATGCCTGTCGCTCCTGCCACTTTTGCTTTTAGAACGAGATTTAAGGTCGTATGTTT
>CANNHR010000086.1 GCA_947505405.1 Rickettsiales bacterium | reverse complement strand
TATTCATTAGGGTAATCTTTATTGATTGAAAACTCTAGAATACCCTAATATCTTCAGCTATTCAGCTCCTTTCTTAAACACAGTTGGGGTTATACTTACCTTGCGTTACGGGTAGAGTATAAGCCTTACCATTACGCTCAATATAACCAATTGCATCATCTCCTTTACCCATAAATTTTACAGGAACCGGAGAACTTACTTCAGTCAGCTTGCCTTTGTCGTCGTAGTGGGCTGTAAAATACACTCCATCCTTTTCAGGAACGTTACGGCCATTCTCATCTTTCACTGCCATTGAAAAATGCGCTGGTCCTTTTTGCCCAAGATCCTTAGGAAACTCTATCTGTCTATAACTTTTAATAGACCTAGCCGTTCCATCCTCAAGAACAACTTGTGTTGAAGCCTGAATAGTCGTTTCTTTTAAAGAAGTAATATGTTGTCCATCAGAATCTTTAATTTCCGAGAAACGAATTTTAGAATTCGGTGGTGAAACCCAATCTACATTTTTAAAACTATCTTGAAATTGATTATGTACCTCTTTATATCCACTTGATTCAATCGTTTGAAGTTGAGCTTCTGTTTCTGGTTTTTGCATTGCCAGAGATAATTTTTCTTTACCATTATCAGTTTGTAAAAAGGCACGAAAGGAGCTCAAATCTTGATCCAAAAAATGGTTTCTTTCTGTTGTAGGAATAACCTTAGCAATTTCTTGCTGCAAATATAATTGTTGCTTAATAAGAACTTCATCACGAATAGATTGAGTAATTGGGTCCACAACTGAAGGAGTCGAAGTAATCGAAGGAACTTTAATTGATGGACTACTAACAGGAAGTACTACCGTATCTCGTGATAATGTACCAGTGGTAACCACCAAAGGCTTCTCTAGATTAACCGATACTTCTTGAGGTTTTTTTGGCTTACCTTGAGCATCCCGAATCTCAGTCATTAAACTTTTTTTCTGTTCACTAAATTGCAACTCAGACACTGGGATAACTGTAGTAACGCCAACCTCTGTTGTACCTCTTGCTAACACTATATTCTGAGGTTTTGGCTCTAGTTGAATAACACTTTCTGGCTGAACAAGGTTTGGAACTTTAAGTTCCTGTGGTTTATCAATCACTTGACCAACTAACTCTATTTTAGACTCCGGGCTTGTACGCAAAGCGCTTCCAATCCTTCTGGACAAAGGAAGCTGCTTGTTCAGAGTTGTTCTCATCGATTGTACTTCTGTCTTTGGATCAACAAGCCCGAGCTCTATTTTCTTAGCCGATTCGTACAGCTTCATGTATGTGTCAACATCGAGTGCTATATCATACTGACCAGTGCGATCATTCTTTCCTTTTTGTAGTTTATCTCCAATGCCCTTAAGTTCTGGATGAGAAGCTTGAAGACTGGTAATAACATTGTGCAATCTAGTTGTTCTGGTCTGCTCTCCTAGCTCCTGAGCGCTTGATCTCTGAGATTCTAAATCTTTACTAAATGCAACTGCTTCCTTTGCTATATCCAATAATATTTTTCCTTTTTCAGGAATCATTTTCCCCCATTGTTCTGCATAATGCTCTGGCTTTGCAAGAAAATTATCAACAAACTCTCTATTGACTCCTTTTCTTAGGGTAGCCATAGCATTTAACAACTTGCTAACATGTTTAGGGTCAATAGGTTGCGATCCAAGGATTTGAGTAGCTTGATCAAAAACCTCATGCCACTGCGTTTTAAGCGTATCATACTGAGAAAACTCAACACCAAGCGCTTTACGCTGGTCTTTTTGTTTCATTAATTCAAGTGTTTCATCAAAATACCCTCGACTCCTTGTTACATCTTTACGAATGTCAATTTCGCTTATTCTAAAAGCTTCTACCTCTCGTTCTAAGATTTTGAGCTGCCCTTTCTTCAAACTAATACCGAATTGAGTATCCGTTGGGTCTTTCAAAATACGCCCAGCATGGTCTGGATTTTCAGCAATAGCAGCTCTCAGCTTATCCAAATCCATGTCTTTACCTTTGCCAAAAGCAAGCTTCACATCAATTTCAAATGCCATATCTTTTTGAGATTGCTGTCTTTGTTTCATTACTTTAGAAAAATGATCTTTGATTTGAGAGAATTGCTGCCCCTTATCCTCCAAGTTAAGAACAGATTCTGGCACCCCTATTTGGCGACCAAATTCTGTTATCGCTCCACGCTCTTGCTCGTTATCATAGTTTTTCACTATTTCATTCCAAGCTTTTTCAATTCTTGGTTTAAGATCAATTGCAGCTTCTCTTTTGAGCTCCGCAGAAAATTCCTCCGTAAAAATTCTTCTTTTAGGATGATCTCTTAAGAAATAATTCTTTTGTAGAACAATGTCAGATCTATTAGATTTAATAGGATTAATTTCTGGGCTCATTGTTCTAAATGCTGCTCCAAAATCAATTCTTACAAGCTGTTTTTTACCATCTCGATCAACAACGCCTATATTCCCAGAATGTACTGATTGATCAGCAAGCAGCAAAGATGCTACTATAGCTTTTTCATAGTGTTGATAGACATGTTCGCCTGTTACTGGGTCTTTTTTAGCTAATCCCTGCCTAACATATTGAGAACGTTTAGGTAAATAGTCTTGCCCTACTTCAAGCCCAGCAGGCCTATCACCCTCTTTCCCTAAATCTCTATATAAGTCTCGATAATTATCTTGAAAAAACTCAGAGGCAAGAAATGTTTTACCAGTATCCTTAGACTTGTGCAGAGTAATTTTACAAGCAGTGCCAGGGCATAATTCATCAAATACTTGTGCTGCCATGAATTCAGCCACATCATTTTTCAGCTTTTTAATATCCCTTTTAATTAAATAAGTACTTGTTCCATCTTCAGACTTATAAATACCCCCCTCAGGATCAGGTTTATGTGCACCGCCACTCTTTGCTGCTTTTTTTTCACTAAATCCCTCAAAAGGTTTATTATCTTTTGCCACTACTAAACTCCTGAATTCCTTGCTAAGTTTCATTCTAACTTAAAAAATTTCTCTTTAAAAATTCTCCAAACATTGAACCGGCGTAATTCATATTTTTTTTCAAAGATGAGGTTTTTCACAACAATTTATTGAAGAAAATCTATTATTTTCTTGTTTTAGTTGCATGGCTCCATGACTATTGAATAGAATAGATTGTTGCAGACTTGTTCGGCGTACGTTGAAATTGTAAGAAAGGGGTATCTAATGAGTGAAGAATTTGCGGAACTAAAGATAAACAATGAAACATATAAATTACCCATTAAGAAGGCATCTATAGGACCGAGTGTAATAGATGTCTCAAAATTATACTCAAATACTGGATACTTTACTTATGATCCTGGATTTATGTCAACCGCATCTTGTACTTCTTCGATCACATTTATCGATGGAGATGAAGGTGTGCTTCGTCATAGAGGCTACGACATTAAGGAGTTGGCTAATAATAAAAATTTTCTTGAAGTATCATATTTGTTATTAAATAGTGAACTTCCTAATAAAAAAGAATACGCTGATTTTAAAGATAAGATAAGTTATCATTCTCTATTAAATGAGCAGATTCGGAATATTTTTGGAGCATTTCGTCACTCGGCTCACCCAATGGCAGTAATGCTTTCGGTAGTTGGCTCTCTTTCAGCGTTTTATCACGATTCAATAGATATGAATAGCTCAGAAGGAAGAGAACTTGCAGCTATGCGCATGATTGCTAAAATGCCAACTATCGCTGCTATGACTTATAAATATTCAAAAGGTCAAGCTTTTGTATATCCAAACGCTGATCTTCCATTTACCGAAAATTTCCTTCATATGATGTTTGCAACCCCAGACAGGAAATATAATGTGAATCCAACTATTGCACGCGCATTAGATAAGATCTTTATCTTGCATGCAGACCACGAGCAAAATGCTTCAACATCAACAGTACGAACAGCTGGTTCATCTGGGGCTAATCCATTCGCATGCGTCAGTTCGGGTATTACATCCCTTTGGGGTCCATCTCATGGCGGAGCAAACGAGGCTGTCATTAATATGCTAAGAGAAATTGGTACGGTAGGTAACATCCCAAAATGCATTGAGCGTGCAAAGGACAAAGAAGACCCATTCAGGCTAATGGGCTTTGGGCATAGAGTATATAAAAATTATGACCCTCGCGCAGCTGTTCTTCGCGAAAGTTGTAAAGAAGTGCTGACTGAGCTTGGGCAGTTGAAAGGCAATCCTTTATTAGAAATTGCTATGGAATTAGAAAAAATTGCTCTAAACGACAAATACTTTATTGAACGTAAACTGTACCCAAACGTTGATTTCTATTCTGGTATAATATATGAAGCAATGGGTATTCCTCCACAAATGTTTACTGTATTATTTGCCATAGCTAGGACTGCTGGCTGGGTTTCACATTGGAAAGAAATGTGGGAAGATCCAGAATGTAAAATCACTAGACCACGGCAACTATACAAGGGTTACGCACTGAGAAAATTTTAGTTATCGAAGCTACTACTAATAAGTCCTTCCGTCATGTATGATCAAAATAGCAAATATAAAGTGATATGAGATAAAAACAGCTGAATCGATGTCATTCTGCGCGAAGCGCGGGAATCCATGGCAAAACGAAAGTGAGAATGACAAAGAGTAGACTAATCCTCTATAAAGCATTTTTGCTGGAAAGACTAATAAAAGTAAGGGAAATTTAAGAACATATCAGGTAAATCAGACTCTATCACCATTTTAATACCAAATATTTCCTCTGGAATCGCTATTTGTTTAGCATGGAGCATCATTCGCTTATAGTTTAAACCACCATATTTAACCCCAACTGTGTTTAAGGATTCAATTTTAGTAACTGATCTAATGAGGGTTTATCAGTACGGATTTGGTAACTAATAAGTCCTGCAAACAAGTGAGTAAATGCATTAATTGGAGACCTATGC
>CANNHR010000085.1 GCA_947505405.1 Rickettsiales bacterium | reverse complement strand
AATGTGTTAACTAAATTATCACTCTTTTTTTCTTTTGAAAGTGGACTTCTCTTCTGGCGCAGGGGTGGACTAGTATGCTTGGCGCAGATTCATTTTTAGTGGACTAGTATGCTTGGCGCACAACAATTCCATCTATGAAATTAAAAATTCCTGTAGAACCAAAAATTTATAATATTATAGGGGGTATTCAATCTTTATTGCCTTTTTTTGATTTAGAACATCCAATGATATATGAAGAATTGAGTCATTTGTTGGCACATAATAAGAAAATTTTGAAAAATTTAGATTTAATAGGGTTCAAATTCATTGGCACAAAATTCATAAAAGGAAAAACTTTTTGGGAAGATTCTATAGAACGTGGTGCTGATTTTAAAAGATCTAATTTTATAAAATTAGATCTTTCTAATGCAGTTTTAAAAAATAATTTATTTCAAGAAAGTAATTTTTATGAAGTTAAATTTCAGTTTGCAGATATGCATAATACTAATTTTGCTTTTACAACATTTAATGAATGCGATTTGTCAGAAGCAAATTTAGAACAGAGTAATTTTTGTGAAGCAAGTTTTGTCAATACAAAGTATTCGGCCACAACTAATTTACAAAAAGTAAATTTTATAGGAGCAGATTTAACTGGTTTTGATTTTAGAAATAATGAAAATTTGCCAAGGCTAAAGGGAGCATTTTATAATTCAAAAAAATTTGATGTTATTAAAGATAATGATGATGGAAATATAATTTTGTTTTTAGCAACGGATTTTCCCAATTCCTTTAAAAAGTTTAATGAAGAACCTGAAAGTTATATTATTCATCCCACAAAATTTTCCCCAGGATTTGATCCTGAAGCTCATGGTATGATAGACGTATCGAAATGGTAATTGTTTTTCTTCTAGAGAAATTGTTATTTGGAAATAATAATCAAAAATGAGTTTGAAAAATATCCAATTAAATGTTATTAAAGAATAATTCAACTAATATAAGAATTAGAAAAACCATGTCTGCACTCAACCTAAACATTGCTGAGAGTTACTATGCAGCAATGAATAATAAAGATTTAAATGAAATCGCATTATGTTTGCACCCAAAAGTTAGGTTTTTAGGTCCTTTGGCGCAGCTAGAGGGGAAAGAAGCTGTTCTTGAATCTGCTAAAGGATTTTTAGGGATTATTGATTCTGTGAAGATGCGAACAAAAACCGCTTTTAGTAACCAGGCTATGCTGGTTTATGATCTGAATTGCGTACAGCCAATTGGCACTATCCGTGTAGCTGCGCTTATGATATTTGAAGATAATCTTATTTCAGCTATTGAATTGTTTTTTGATGCTCGTGTCTTTGATAAAAGATGAAGCGTGCTATTTTAAACAATAAATCTCTTCACTAGTCATCGACTATGATTTCGTCATGGTGAACTTGGTTGAAACTCTTGCGCTTGCCTCTTGGCCTAGGCCTTATTTTGCTGCATGAGAGGCTAAATCAAGTTCAGCATGACGACATTACTACACCGTCATGCCGGGCTCGATCCGGCATCCTTTTCTGTTGCTTACCCTAGGCGAAGAGGTAGGCTCAAGCTTCAATTAGTCAGTATGACGTTTAATTTGATCAACCCACCTAAATAGTTGCTAATCCAACCCAAACAATTATAATTGGCACAATGCATCTAACTTAAGCTAAACGTATGAAAACAAAACTACCCAAACGATCATTAGAAGTTAAAGAAAGGCTTGACGCAATTGTTAAAGAAATTCTGGCCGTTGCCAAGAATGAACTAGCGATGATTATTCTCTTTGGTTCTTATGCGAGAGGAACTTGGGTAATTGACTCGTATATGGAAGGCCATATAACATATAGTTATGTGAGTGATATAGATATTATGTTAGTGACAAAAAGCCCAAAATTTGCTGGATTTAAAGGAAGTTTTTTAGAGAGAAGAATAGAAGATAGATTAGAGCGTAAAGGTTTGAATGATATGCTTCGTTTTACCCCGCGGGTGACTTTAATTACCGAAACTATTGCCCATTTAAATAAAGAGCTTGAAAAGAACAGGTACTTTTTCTCTGATATTAAGAAAGAAGGAATTCTGCTTTATGATAGCGGTGAGTTTAAATTGGCAGAGCCTAAGGAATTAAGCTGGGAAGAGCGAAAAGAAATAGCTCAGGAGTATTTTGACGACTGGTTTTACCATGGTACAGAATGCATAATTGATGCTTATAGCACTTTAAAAAGAAATAACTTTAAGAAAAGCGCCTTTGAGCTTCATCAAGCAACTGAAAATTTTTATAATGCTGTTTTGTTGGTCTTTAGCGGTTATAAAGGCAGAGACCATGATATTGAAAAGCTTGGCAGTTTAGCTAGCAACTATAGTGATGAGCTATTAAAAATATTCCCTCGTGATACTGACGAACATAATCGTCTTTTTATTCTGCTTAAAGAAGCATACATTAGAGCCCGTTATGATAAAACATATAAAATTACTGAGGAAGAGTTACTTTATTTGATCCAGCGCGTTGAGAAGCTAAAGGCAGTAACCGAGGAAATATGTCAGGCTTGGATTAATCAACCATTAATATCTTCTTAATAGACACAAGCAACCTCCTTAAAAAAAAACTTTCTGCAATTTTGTTACAAAATTTTACCATAATAATTAAAAAATGCGATCAGCACTTATTTAAAAATTGATAATTAATTAATACTCTGACACACTTAATCAAAGTTAATTAAAGGTATTTCCATGATGAATATATTAAAATTTGTATCAACCTCATTATTATTGTTTGTCGCTTTAACAGGTGTGGCCCAAGCAAAAGAAGGGGTAGTAGCAGCAAAAGAAGGAGCGTTAGCGGCAAAAGAAGCAGCGTTAGCAGCAAAAGAAGCAGTGGTAGCAGCAAAAGAAGCGGCGTTAGGAGCAAAAGAAGTTGCAGCAAAAGAAAAACAATTTTCTTCAGAAATACAGCAAAAACTACAGGCTAAAATGGAGTCGTTGGTTAAAGAAATTAATGCGCCAGGATTCAATGTGGGCATATGGATACCAGGGGAAGGAGAGTGGCAAAATTCTTTTGGTGTTGCAAATAAAGAAACTGCAGAAAAAATGAGCTTGGATAAGCATTTCCGTATAGGTAGTATCACCAAAACTTTTGTAATTACAGCTTTATTACAATTGGTTGATAAAGGTGATATCTCTTTGGATGATAAAATAAGTAAATATATTGATAATGTTCCTAATGGTGATGAAATTACTATCAGGCAGTTAGCTAATATGACTAGTGGACTGGCCAATTATTCTGAAGATGAGGAATGGGTAAAGACGTCAATTTTCACTAAAAGTGATCGTAATATACCGGTGAGTGAGCTATTGGGTGTAGCTTTTAAAATAGCTCCAGCTTTTGCTCCGGGAAAAGGATGGCACTATTCCAATACAAATACAGTATTGCTTGGGCAAGTAATTGAAAAAGTTTCTGGTTTAAGTCTAGATCAATACTTGCAAGAAAATATTTTCACGCCGCTGGGGTTAAGTGATACTTCATATCCTCTTGACGAGAAAATGCCATCACCTTATGCGCATGGATATACTAAACAAACTCTAGATGGCAAAGAAGCTGAGGTGACATTTAATAATCCATCTTGGACCAATGCTGCGGGGCAAATGGTCTCTACCTTTGCTGATTTAAAAATATGGGCAAAAGCTTTGGGCACGGGTGCTCTGCTAAGTGATAATGCATTTAAAGAAAGACTAAGCTGGGTTACCCTACCGCCCAATACGGCAAAAAGGAAATATGGTCTGGGTGTTGGTGCCAATAATGGTTGGATTACCCATACTGGTTCATTGCCAGGATATAATTGTGTAGTAGCGTATTTACCAGAAAAACAAGCCGTTCTTGTGGTTATGATCAATAGTGATATAGATTTAGTGGTGAAAGGGAAAAACGTACCATTGACTGATATGGTATTTGAGGCTGTTACTAAAATAATCATCCCCGCCAATGTCCCTATTCGATGATAGATGCACCACGGTTATCCTGACTTAAACTTGCTTATCTTTTTTTGTTAGGAAGGCAAACAGATTTACATTCAGCATGACGGTGCTAAGTACTGCGCGATATTTATGTGACAGTGGCTATCAAAAATATATTATGTATTTTACAAGTTATTTGTAGAGGGCGAATAGTTTTCCTGAGCCACAAATCAGCTTCTAACAATTATATTATGTAGATATATAGTTACAGGCTTTATACACATCTTAAGATTTATTAACATAGTTACCCGCATTAAGTAGTTGACTATACGGAATCCACTTATATTATGTTAAAATATGGTAGGCTTTATGTTGTAATGTAAGTGTTACAGCTTTTTTAGATTAAAGACCCAGATTATTTATAAATTATCTTTTTGCAGGGAATCAAATTATGGCAAGTAATAAAAAGTTTTTGAAGAGTTTACTAACGACAGCATCTGCTCTCGCAGTGATGGCTGGTGCAAGCAATGCGGGCGCGGCTGCTGTTAACATAACCGGAAATGCGTTTAATTTGGCTACTGGTGCAAATGCAAATGGTGTTGTTGGTAATGGCGATTCTGTCACTTACACAGGAGATTTTACTGGTATCACCGGGACTTTAGGCGGTATTACAATTGCAAAAATTGTTACTGCTGCTACAACGCCTGGTATATTAACGGTAGTTAATGATGCAGGGGCTGCTGGGACAAATGTCACTATTTCAAAAGTTACCACTGGTGCTGGAGGCCTATTACCAATATCTTTGTTTAACGCAAGTGAATTGACTTTGGATGGTGCTGGAAACTTATATGCAGGACTTGGGTCGATTGACGGTGATCAGGTAGGTGATGGCACGGTAATTTTAACCGGAAATGGCCTTATTTACAACGGAACAATTGGAGCAACCAAGCAGGTCGCTTTGGTAAAGATTAATGCTGGTGGTAATGCCGTGACTTTGGGTGGTGCTGTCGTAGCTGCTAGTGTTACATTTGTTGATAATTCAACCCTAAACCTAAATAATATGCTAACAGGTGACATCGATTTTGCCAATCAGGCAGGAACGGTTGTGGTGGCTAATAATAAGACTATTACTGGTGCTGTGGATAGTAATGGTGGAGCAAATGGTACGCTAAGGTTTGCAGGTATTGGTAC
>CANNHR010000084.1 GCA_947505405.1 Rickettsiales bacterium | reverse complement strand
CATTAAGTATGCTCCAGTCTTAGTTGAAAGCACTTAATCTATGTGAGCCCAGCTACAACCGATACTTCCCCAGCCATGCATGGCTATCACTATTATTGCACAACCAACCATACTTTATCTTCTCAGGTTTAAATTTGTAGAGATTTATTGAATCCCTACTTAAAGTGTAGCAAGAAATTGGTTAATTTTTAGTTAATAAAAAAATTTTATTAACTAAAAATTACAAAGAGGTATCGCGAGATTTAATCTTCTAATTCAATATATACTTCTTCGCAACAGATGCTAGGAGCCCACGGAGCACAAGACTGGAGCATACTTAATGTACGTAATTCCTTACGCACCGGAGTGACAACGCAGATGCCTTTGGTAGTAGAGTTTCACTAATAACTAAAGCTCTTATCTGATTCTTTCTGTGGGATGAGGTTTTTGAGTATGGGCAGTATTCGGATCAGTTTTAGTTATAGTTGAGTGAGCTGATCCAGATAATTTTTGTTTGATTTTTTGTAATAGAGAAAGATCTTTAACAGATATAGGAGGACCATATTTCTGCACTAGCTTTTCTTTAATAGAAGAACCATGTGTTTGATTTTTTGCTAAAGGGGATAGCTCTTCTAATTTCATTTTGGATAAGTTTGATATGTCAGCATATTTAGAAAATGGGTTGTGAGCCTTAACAAAGTTCTTAAACACAAATCTAATCCGCCCTTTCACGCTTCTTTGATCTTTTACTGCTTTTTCTTTTTGTTCGATTACTTGCTTTATCTTATTAAATTCTGCGCGTATTTCATTAGGTGATGCATTTTTATAACCCTCTTTTGCAACAAGCTGTTTAAGAGCCATAGCTTGGATTCTTTGAGCTCTTGTTTCCTGGGCAAGTTCAGTTAGGTTATCATACCCTGGGCTATCTGGTTTACGTCTTTGATCATTAATTTCTTGTCTTAACGTCGCTTTAAATTGTGTTTGGGTTTTTTGCTTTGAAGCTTCATCACTGATTCCTTTTAGGCTCAAGCCAATGCTTCCTACGCCCATAAGTTGCGTTAGGCTTGTTGGGTCTTTTCTTATAACTAAATCTACAACAGCTCTTAATATATCAAGCGAATTCTTAAATATCGCCTTTCCCCAAGATTTTAGGCCTGATCCTGGGGTATTGGTGTTGTGTTGCTCAGTTAAGGATTTTTTGTTTTCACGGTTAGGATGGTATAAATCGCTAGCTAATGCATCGGCAATTTTAGGGTTTTGCTTAAGCACATCGTCTTGAGTAGATTTTGCATTTCGATATCTTGTAAGTAAATTATATTCTTTTCTTACATTGCGGAGCTTGCCTACTTGGATTGTATCCATAGTAGCACCAATTGCAATAGAAGTAAGGCCAATTACCATCCCAGGAATGGAACCAAATACTGCTGCTACTATGCCAATAGTTCGTCCTACCGCTGGTCCAGATAGAATTTTAAATAAAGGAGATTCTTTTATTTTTGCAAAAATCGAAGTAGGCGGCTTATCAGGCTTATCTTGCTTTGACATATTACGGCTTTAGATTATAAAGCTAAAGATTAACATAGATTAGTTAATCTATTGTGAAAAAGTTATTTTACTGCGTAAAAAATACTTTTTCACAGTTAATATGTAAGATTTTTGCCAAAGATCGCCCTGAGGCAAAAATCAAAATATATTTATTAAATTTATTATAATGAGAAAGCTATAGAGTCTTCTACTCTTCAGGATTCTGCCAAGCTTTAATTGCTTCTAGAGTTTTTTTCAGGACGATCTCAATTCCATTACCAGTATATCCTGAAATTGGATAGATTTTCTGCCCGGTAAGCTTGGTTAAAATCTTTATTTTTTGTGCAAGTTCTTCCTCTGATACGCTATCAATTTTATTCAGACAGATGATTTCAGTTTTTTCTTTTAATAATGGTGAATAGGATTCTAATTCGTCTCGAATAGTCAAGTAATCCTGCTTAACATTTTCATGAGTTGCATCAATGATATGCAAGAGAACTCCGCAACGCTCTATATGCTTTAAAAACCTATCGCCAAGCCCGCTCCCCTCGTGAGCCCCTGCTATTAGTCCTGGGATATCCGCAAGCACAAACTCTTCATCGCTAATATAAACAACTCCAAGACCAGGTTTTAAAGTGGTAAAAGGATAATCAGCTATTTTAGGTTTTGCTGCCGAGGTCATTGAAAGAAAAGTAGACTTGCCAACGTTTGGCAATCCGATTAAGCCGGCGTCAGAAAGTAACTTTAGTTTTAAAACTATGTTCATTTCCTCGCCAATTTCTCCTTCCGTACGTTTGCGAGGTGACTTATTCGTTGAAGATTTGAAGTGAGCATTCCCAAGCCCCCCTAAACCGCCTTTAAGCATCTCGAAATCTTGATTGTCTGTAGTAAAATCGTAAATTAACAAATTACCATCTTCGGAAAAAATCTGAGTTCCTACTGGTACTTGAAGTATTAAATCATCTCTAGTCTTGCCGGATTTATTGCGCCCCTTACCTTGCTGTCCACTATCTGCCATAAAATGACGTTTAAAACGAAATTGAAGCAACGTATTTAAATGAGAATTGCTGCGAAAAATAATACTACCACCATCTCCACCATCTCCGCCATCAGGCCCCCCGCGATCAATAAATTTCTCGCGACGAAAACTAACGGCACCGTTACCTCCATCACCAGCTTTTATATAAATTTTTGCTTCGTCTATGAATTGCATTGTCTATGGATTGCTATTTAAATAAGCTTCTTGTCAGAAAATTGCACTATATCAGAAGCTATGTTACATGTCATTTAAAGAAATTGTTTGTTTGATATGTCGCTTTGTGTATAGAATAGCAGCATATATAGTAAATCACATTGAATTATGTGCTGTCAATTTCGCAGGTCTCGCTTGTGCTCACGTATTTATATACAGCTAGCGCAAGCTCGCCTTAAAATTAACTATCACCTAATCCAATGTGATTTACTATAGTTGAATATAGATTAGTTGATATATAGGCAAATTATGACAAAACAATCTTACTTGGAAGAACTAGCAACAGCGCAAGATGAACCATTTAAATTCGCTGCATTTAGTGGCGGTGGAGCTAAAGGTGCGATCTATTCAGGTGTTCATGAAGAGCTAGAGAGGTCGGGGGTTCTTGCTGGAATTGAAGCGGTAGCTGGTAGTTCAGCAGGGGCCATTACAGCAGGACTTATTGCAAGTGGTATAAGTTCAGAAGACTTTAAGAAATTATCTGCTGAAACAAATTTTGAGAAGTTACTAGGTGATGGATTTATCGTAAATAAAGATGGAAAGCCTTTATATCAACTAATGCACGATACTATTAGTAACAATGTTATTAAGTATCTAAAAGATAAAGATATAATGGAAGTGTGTAATTTACGAATGGAGTCTATTACAAGCGAAATAGAGAAGTTGCAAAATGATAAGAGCCCATCCGCATTAGAGCAACTTGAGGTCGTAAGAGAGCAGCAACGTAAGCTGCAGTCAGTAATAGATACTGATGGAGTACAATTTGCTGAGCTGAATAAGCGAGCACAAGAGAGTGGTACAATATATTTCAAAGATTTGGATCTACTTCATTTAATTGACCCAATTAAATTCAAAGATTTAGTTGTTACGGCTACAAATCGAGAAACAGGAGAGCTTACAATTTTTGATGCTCGAAAAACACCAGATGTTGAAATAGCTCTTGCTTGCCGTGCTTCAGCTTCAATTCCAATAGTATTTGAACCTGTAAAGATTAATGGTGTTGAATATGTTGATGGTGGGTATAGGGACAATCTACCTCAAAAACACTTTAAAGGACAAGAAAAGCAGCAATCACCGAAGGTAGAGGATATTACCGGTTCCAAGGAACAAATAGAGCAATCGAAGAAAAAAGGCAGAACGCTTGCGCTAGCTTTTGGTTCTGATAGCAAAGATAGTGCGGCTCATATAGCTGTTTATAGTGCTCAAGAAAAAATTTGTAATCCTGGTATGATTATGAAGTTTATCATGGACGTAGTTTTTAAATTCCTTGCAAAAGTAGGGGGAAATTTTAAATATTCAAATGAAGAAAATAAAACTTATGAAGGTTTACGTGAGAATGCTTTGAATGCTGTGATACTTGATACTAAAGATGTTGGGACGTTATCGTTTGCAGAAGCACAAGTCAAGGCTGAGTATCTTCATGTAAAGGGCTCGATTCAAACAAGTCGACACTTTGAGAATCATGGTATTGGGGCTAATCCTGATCCAAATCTGGATCGAAAAGAGTTTATGCTTAAGGTTTATGAAGAAACTCAAACCAAGGGAATTGTTTCAAAGTGGAAAGACAAAATCCTAGGTGGTAAGGAAGAAAAATCACAAGATTTGCTCTCATTTTGTAAACCGGAGGCTTGGAAAGAAAAAAGCAAAACAGAAGTATTGTCTGGATTTGTGGAAACAGCTGCAACTTCTCGTTCTGATAGTAAATTGACTACTGAAACTGCAACAATGAATAAAATTGTTGCTATGTTGAATGAACCATCAACACCTTCGGTAATTAAGAAAGATTTTATTGAGTTGCTTAAAATAGATGTAAAGCAAGAAAAAGGTCAGTCTAAAGATGCCAGCATTGTTGCTTATAAGTTCAAGACCTCAGATTTCAAGGGAATTGTTAACGAAATGCAGAAAGATAAGCTTCAATCGAAAAATAAGCCCCAACCAAAAAAACAAGAAAATGTTAATATCAATGATTCTAAAAAAAGAAAGAATGTTGTTGGTGATATATTAAGTTCTAAAAAACCTAAGTCTAATACTGACAAAGTCCTGGAATCAAAGCAAGATATAGGGCCGAGAGTAAAGGGTTAGTATAAAGTTGTCATACTGGGCTAAGTAAACATTATAAGTAGCCATGCCGGAAAATGCCGTCATGCTGAACTTGATAACTACGCATGCCTTGCTTTGTTCTAAAAAGAGCAGAAAGACTGGATCCCACCGCCCGTCCTTCGGACTCCTGGTGGATTGACGATTACTTGTAAAACCGTAGGACTCCCCGGCCGTATCTCGTTCACACAGCTTCATGGCGAAGCGCTACTTGCCATGACGCAGTGTAGGAAACAAGATCCTAGGCAGTCTCTCCGCCGGAAATGCCTTACAGAGGTTTTCCTATCCCTTATTGTCATTCCGCGCGAAGCGCGGGAATCTAGTCTTTCGTTTTGCCATGGATTCCCGCGCTTCGCGCGGAATGACAAAAAAGAGAGCTGGAATAATATCGAGAGGCTGTTTTATGCAAAAACATTCTCAGCAATTCCATAATATTTTTGTACATAT
>CANNHR010000083.1 GCA_947505405.1 Rickettsiales bacterium | reverse complement strand
ACCAGCTATTGTCTTAAGCGTCTCTTGCATAGATGTGTTAGTAGAAGCTAGAGATGACTGAGTTTGGTTGGCATGGCCAACAAAAGCATTAGAAGTAAAGTCTACCTCATGATGCCAATCCTTAATTGTCTTTTGTAGCAATTGTAGAGATTCCCTTAAGTCTACCTCTTGAACCATTTTTGTTTTGTCTACAGTCGCTGTAATAGTTTTCTTGTCAACATCTAGTGTGCTTACTTCTGGTTCTTTGTCTGTCATAGTAGATTCCTCATTAATATTGCTTTTATAGTCTTAATTTCAAGCCAAACAAACTCAGTTACCGCCCAAATTCTTTTTCTTCACTTTGGCCAATTTTCTCTATTTTGTCTTCCTCCTTATCTTCAAGGTGACTACCTTGCTGCCCATCCGACTCACTATCAGAAGTTGTGGTGTTACTGTTACTGGCACTACCATTACCATCATACTCACCATTATCATCGTTTTCTGCTTCGCTCTCATTTCCCATATTTTCTATAGCCAGGTTATCTTGCTTTGATAGTTCTGATTCTGCGTTAATTGGAATGAATTCTTGCTTTTCTACAAACCCTTGATGCTTTCCTTTAACAGATGCTTCTTCAGTTTGTATTTTAGCTAGTCGCACTAGCGGCTCTGGAAGAAGTACATAGCATTGCCCAATGGCTAAATTTGCTAAATCATCTGGCTCGACTAGTAATTTTTTTTGCTGTTGTTCATTGTAGCTAACCCCATCACGAAATTCATTCGCACCAAAACTGGTATTCTTCTGTTGACGAGTGATGGTCTCACTGCCACACATCAAGCTAATCATCTTGGCAATTGCAGGCTCAGTATTCCTAAAGAAAAAAGAAGTGCCAAACTGACCAAAGATAGTAGAACCGTCATAATGACCATATTGTGAATAAAGCTGATTCAATGATTGCATACCAGCAAGTATGCAAGCCCCATATTTACGCCCTTCGGCCATTAAGGGCGATAATGCTGGTAACCTACCAAGTGCTGGCAATTCATCAATGATAGTCCATACTCTTCTATCTTTGGTAATTCCTGAATCCATAAGTCGTGCTAAAGCAAGCTCGGTTAGACACGATATTAGCGGTAGCGTAAGACTTCTACTGCTTGGCTTAGTCGCTAAAAATAACCAAGCTGGTGATCCGTTTTTAATATTGGCAAAATGTTGCTTCATAGAAAAACTGCCACCGCCACCAGCGCTTCTCAAATAAGTTAGAGGTTTGGCATTTGCTGCTAGTACAGATACAATTGATGCAGCAGTTTGTTTTGAATCAGCACTTAGATAACGTCCAGCCTCGGTACTATTAAGTGCTTTCTTTAAGTAGGTAATATCGCTATAGCACACCATTTTGGCTATCTCCTCGATCGAAACATTCTTCGGCCTCAAGAACTCAATACATGAATTAAATACAACCTCTGCCGCATTCTCCCAGAAAGGATCAGAGTGACTAGATGCTTGTTTACGATTAAAGCCAATTAGTATTTTTGAGAAACGTTCTAAATCCTCACGCGTCTGGCAATCTGTCCAAAAATCCCAAGCCCTGCCTCTAGCATCAAATGGATTAAAGATAATATCACCACGCTCGGGCTTATAGTACTTAGCGATCATTTCACCAGTTTGGTCAATGACTATAGCTGGTTGTCCAAGTTTCTCTACTTGTGGCAGAAGGCAGTGCATAAGATTAGTCTTACCAGAACCAATTTGACCAGTAACAAGGAAGTGTCTAGTCTCCATATCTTTGACTAGCAGCATCTTGCCTATAGAGAAGCGACTACATTTGCCAATTGCTCGTAGTTTGCTCTGAACTTGCCTCACGTTAAGTACATATCCACTGCCTTCGTTCTTTCTCTCATCCTTAAGGCCACTACCAAATCTACTCCAAAGCAAAAATATAATAACAAACCCAGCGCTAGTAGCACTTGCTGCGAGTAACCCTATCTTAGTTGCCAAATCCCATGCTTGATTATCCGCTCTTTGGAATATGCCCATGTGATATATGTTGTATGGGTTAATATCGTTCCATACAGAATTGTTAGTCCGAGCATTAATATAACTGATATGGTTTGCTTCTTTTCCTATAGCCTCTCTTATTACATTTGCTGCCTCACTGAAACTAATTGCTATAACTGATTTTCTATAGGAAAGAAAACCGTTCCAATCAAGCTGTTGTAAAGAGCCCCAATTAATCAACAGAGCAAGGAGTATCCCTACCAATAATGATACATGAAGGTTTCGAAAAAATACCTGACCAAACATCCTCACTTTGTGAAGGAATACCTGACCACCGCCTATAAAGTTATTAAACATTTAATCAGCCTCTTTATAAAAAATTGCCATTTCAAGTGTCTTTGTTTCGTTGTCTGTACAAGGAATTAAAGCAATTGCTGGATTGTCATAATTATTTATTAGTAAATCTGTAGTCATATAGGCCACCTCTTTTAACTATCAGCAAATTTAATTAAATTGGAATAATCTCCATTATCTGCTTGCCTTAAAGCAGATAAGTATTCCTCTCTGATCTCTGAATCATTAGTAAGATTACAATTTCTTCAGGTAAAACTAGCTTCTCCATTGTAGCACATTAATAGTTCAGCCATTAATCTAGAGAACCTACCGTTGCCATTAGGTAATGGATGAATAAATACCAATCGGTGATGTAGTCTAACGCCAATTTCCCTAATGGGAAAACTATCATGATCTATCTGGAATTAAATATCATCGAACAACAGTTTTAACTCCTGAGGAATATAGATACTCGCTATACCAACATTAGTTTGCCTCTTTCTAAGTGATCCTGCCCAAATCCAAGTTTTATTAAACATTTGCTTATGCAACGCCTTAGCAAAAATAATTGACAGTAGGTCTGTTCTTTTCCTATTAAACGCCCAAATTGTTCCCACTCATCTAATTGTTTCTGAGTGGTTAGATGAGATGGTATCAAGTTGTGTATTTCATCTGGTGATAGAGGCGTAGCACCCTTAGCATATTTAAATAACATTATTTGTCCCAAATCTTCTTAATATTTCCTCGAATCAACTCTTCTTTTAACATCTCAACCTGTTCTTTTAAGGCACTGTCTGATACCTTCTGATCCTCTAGTGACATAGTATGAGATATGTGCTTAAGTTGCGATTCAGCCTTGTTTGAGGCCGCTTTTTCAATAAACTCAATAAACTCATCATTTGGTACTAACCCATAAACTAATCTACAATTCATTGCACTAGCTACTTTCTCTAAAGTAGCTAGTGTTGTTTTTCCATCTACTTCATCTATCTCAATTCTTATTATCCTCTCACTAGTGACATTACATCTTTCTCCAAGTTGCCTAGTATTCATCCCAAGTGTCTCTCTAATAGTTTTTATCCAACCCACTTTTGGACGTAATATTTTTGACATACCCGCTAATTCTTTTTCGATTTGCCTGGCTCTTATTTTTCGTAATGACCAATCCATATATCTATAACCTGTTTTATCGTTTAATAACTAATATATGTATTAGTATAACATGCTATAATTTATAATATATATTAGTTACGTATTATCAGTTCTTGTATTAAACATAACTAAATTATTCTAATTAATCACACACTCCATGGCCAATGTTTTTAATACACCAGATGCTGTCTGGTGAATGCAGCAAGCTGCTGCGCTTTTGCCCCCATGTAATTTCTCTAATAGCCTGTTGGATAAATTAGTCCGACTTAATTGGTCAGGCCGTGACTGACCAATTGTTTTTTTTTGGGTAATCTGCTGCAAACATCCTCATGTTTTTTAAATTAGTTTTAGAAAAACCTTTTGTTCCAAAAAAGCTCCTATTTAAATTAAATTTTTCTATTTCTGCTTTTCTTTTTTTGTTATTTCAACTTTATTACTCCAGGAACAGCTTAACTTGATTTTCTTTTGCAACAGCTATTGCTTGTTTTAATTTTGCTTCTAAGATTTTCTTAGGAGGCAATTCAGTTAAATATTGAGCTACGTGAATCCCGCTCTTATCCATCTCTAGATACTCTATATCTTCTTGATCCTTACCAGCGCATAGTATTATTCCTAAAGGTTTTTCTTCTGTTGATAACCGTTCATTTTTGTCTAACCAATTTAAGTACCATTCCATTTGCCCCTTATATGCCGGATCAAAATTTCCAAGCTTTAATTCTAATGCTATTAATCTCCTTAATCTTCTATGAAAAAACAATAAATCTAGGTATCTATCTTTCTTCCCTGTACTCATTCTTTTTTGGCGAGCAACAAAACAAAAATCGCTACCAAGCTCTTGTAAAAAGTCAGTAATGTTTGTTAATATGGCGCTTTCTAAGTCAGATTCAGATCTATAATCTTCTGCCTTGATAAAATTAATGAAGTATGGGTCTTTAAATACCAAATCAGCAGTCATTTGATCCTCTGATCTTAGTTCTGCTAATTGAGACTGAATTATGTTACTGGATTTTTTGCTAATTCCAGTTCTTTCAAAAAGTGTGCTATCTATTTGTTGCTTTAAATATCGTACGCTCCAATTTTGAATTCGGCTCATTTCTATATAAAAATCACGCTTAATTTTGTCATCAATACTACAAATTAGAATAATATGTGACCACGATAATTGTCTCGACAGTGTTGAGACAATTTCTAATTCTGGGAATAATTTAACAAACCTTACCATCCTAAACAGGTTTGGCCTGCTATATCCTTTCCCATATTTGGTCGATAGTTGGATTGATAAATTATCAATCACTTGTTCTCCATATTCTGCTCTATCATATTTGATAAATTCTTTTTCTAATCTTCTTCCGATTGACCAACAAAGTAGTACATGAGATGAGTTATACTCTTTAGCTACCTGCTGTCTTACTGTGCTAATTAAATTGCTAATATCATCAACTAAATCTTTAGAAACGTCCTTAACTATATTACTCATAATAATCTCCATTTAAATTTTGCCACTTTGTTCATTCAACCAACACAATACTACTTTGCGTGAGTATTTTCTATGGTGCTCTGGTTTAGCGGAGTGATAGTACCGCAGTGCTTTATGCCATGTTCCATATTGCTTTTTTAAGCGCAACAAAAACAATGCGGCATATTCTATATTCCTCTGTGGATTTAGCATTTCTTGCATGTTGGCAAAACCACTAGCGTGCCAACGATAATTCAGCTGCATCACTCCCACATCAATATTGCTAATACCACGACCACGCGCGTTTGCAATAAAGCTATAGGCTTCTCTGCTATTACTGGCTAATACCGTCTTACCATTAACGTTCAACGCATACGCATTCATTCCAGATTCTATCTTGGCAATAGCAACAAGTAATCCACTTGGAATGCTATATTGTTGCTCGGTGTTTTTA
>CANNHR010000082.1 GCA_947505405.1 Rickettsiales bacterium | reverse complement strand
ATTTTATCAATCACTTCCTCTTCTGTCATACCTCTTGCCTTTGCCGTATCAGCTACCTGACCTAGTACTAGAGGAGTTTTGACATAACCTGGGCATATTGCATTAACAGTAATACCATCTTTTGCGACCTCAAGAGCAGCTGTTTTGGTCAAGCCAAGCATTCCATGTTTTGCAGCAACATATGCCGACTTAAATGGAGATGCGACTAGTGCATGCGCTGATGCTATGTTAATGATTCTGCCCCATTTTTTCTTTTTCATATATGGTATAGCATACTTAATTGTATAAAATGACGCTATCAAGTCTATTCGTATTATTGCTTCCCATTTTTCTGGAGGGAAGTCTTCAATTGAAGAAACAAACTGTATTCCGGCGTTATTAACGAGAATATCAAGGACTTGAAAGCGATTTATAACATTTTTAAACATAGCATCAATTTCTGCCGGCTTTGATAAATCAGCTCCATCAAATAAAACATCAAGCGCTCCGAGAGATTTTAGTTCTTGAATTATATTATCCACTTGCTTAAGCTCAGCAAAGCCATTGATTACAATCTTTGCTCCACTGCTAGCAAATTTCTTTGCAATTCCAAAACCAATCCCGCTTGTTGAGCCTGTAATCACAACCACTTTCTCTTTCATAAACGTTAAAACCATTTTTGTTTTCTACAAATAACCTATATAAAGTATAATACCTATTACTACTAATATAAATAAAGATTAAAAGATGCAACTTATTGAAATAGAAAAAACAAATTCAACCTCTGTGTCGTGCGTAGGTAAAGAATCACCGTATGATCATCCAAAAGTATATCTTGAAATCAATCCAGAAGTTGGTAGAGTTGAATGTCCATATTGCGGTAAGACATTTACACTCAATCATTAACTTTATTTTGAGCTACCACCTTTGAACAAGAAAAGTTTCATAATTTCAGTTTTTACTGTATTCGTGCAATATTATGACTACCACTTGTTTGGTTTTATGGCTGCGAATATTGCTTCGCACTTCTTTCCGTCTGATGAAGTAATTACTCAGCTTCTCAATACGTATTTTCTGATGTCAATTGCGATGATTGCGAAACCGCTTGGGGCTATAACTTTTGGTAAAATTGGCGATCTAAAAGGTCGTTCAAATAGTTTCAAATTTAGCTTAATTGGTACATCAGCGGCTTCATTCATACTTTTTATTGCTCCATCTTATGAGTCAGCAGGTCTTTTGTCAGCGTTTATTTTACTTTTATGCAGAATGTCCATTTGTGCATTTGTTACTTCTGGCTCCGATGGCGTACGAATTTACATCTACGAGCACATAGCTGTCTCAAAAAGGTGTCTAGGCGTTGGTGTAACTACCCTTTTTACTCAAGCTGGCTCTCTTACTGCATCACTATCGGCATGGTTTTTTACGCTAAATTATTTACCTGATTATAGCTGGAAATTTGCTTTTCTTGTGGGAGGTATTCTAGGCCTTATCGCTCTATTTGCCATGAAAATCACTAATTTTTCTGATAACAAACAAATGCATGAAGCAGATGGTTTTGCCGAGTTTCAAAACTTATCTTTAACTAAGATTGTTAAAACAAATTGGAAGCTATTTTTGCTATGTATAGTTCTTGCAGGAAGTATAGGTAGTACAAATCAATTTCTCATTATGTTTTTTGGTACTTATAATTTTGAAATTCTTGGTACAATTGATCGTTCATCAATGCAAAAAACCATTTCACTAGCAATCGTTGCTTATATGATATTCAGTGTTGTAGGTGGGCACATAGCAGACAAAGTTGGTCAATATATAGTGGCAATCTTTGCAGTGTTTGCGGTACTTGCTTGTTCAGTTTTGTTATGTTTATATCTAAATCGTATGATATTAAATGAATGGATCTTTATTGGCATTGCTGCACTAATGCCGTTTATCACAATGCCTGCCGCTGCAATCCTAAAGCAATCAATACCTGTGGCTATAAGATATAGATTATTTTCTTTAAGCCACGCTATAGGATCGGTTGTAATATCAGCACCTACAGCATTCTTATCAACTTTTATCTACCACAAAACTAATATTATATGGCTACCAATTGGCTATTTCATTTGTACAATAATAATGATATTCTTGGCTCTGCACTACCTAAACAAAAGAATATTATTGACTCCTCAAATTGATATCTCTACTTCAAATTAAGAAACTATAGTATTTTAACTTATTGTTTAGGCAGTTAATTTCAGAGCGAGTTTCCGGGACTTACAAGTGTAAGCAAGGACAAACGAGACTTGCAAAATTGACGCATAAACTATAAGTTAAAATACTATAATGACAATAAAGATACTTTCAAACAGCACTATAAATAAAATATCTGCCGGCGAGGTCATTGAAAGACCATCTTCAGTAGTTAAAGAACTTGTGGAAAATGCCATTGATGCTGGCGCTACAAAAATTAGCATTGCTTTGGAGTGCTCTGGGAAAAACCTTATTGTTATAAAAGATAATGGCTTTGGTATGACTAGAGATGAGCTAGAGCTAGCCATACAGCGCCATGCTACGTCTAAACTTGATGAAGATGATTTACTGAATATAAGTAGCTTTGGTTTTCGGGGCGAGGCTCTACCTTCGATCGGAGCTATCAGTAAATTTAAAATCACTTCCAAAAAGCGCGGAAGCAATTCAACTTACTCTTTAAGCATTATCGGTAGCAAAATCGAGCCAACAATACTTGCAAATATAAACGAAGGAACGATTATAGAAGTTCGTGATTTATTTTTTGCAACTCCTGCAAGGTTAAAGTTCTTAAGGTCAGATAAAACAGAGCTCGCATCAATTGTTCTGGTAGTAAAGAAAATAGCTTTATCTCATCCTGCTATATCATTCACACTTTCTCATGACGGCCGGGATATTATAAACGTGAAAGGACGTGATCATCCTGATGCAATGAAAGGCAGGATAGAAGAGATTCTTGGTGAGGAATTCACTGAAAATGCAGCAGAAGTGTCGCTCATCAGAGACGATATTGAGATATATGGCTACTCGTCTATACCTACCTATAACCGCGCATCGGCTGATGATCAATTCCTTTTTATAAATAATCGACCAGTAAAAGATAAGATACTTAATATTGCTTTAAAAGTATCCTATCAAGACTATTTAGCAAGAAGTCGCCACCCTGTATCTGTCTTGTTTATTAAGCTTGACCCACATTTTGTTGACGTGAATGTACATCCAGCAAAAAGTGAAGTGAGATTTCATGATCCTAATTTAATACGTAGTCTAGTGATCAGCGCTATAAAAGATGCTCTTGGGCGCAGTAGTAATCGTGTGTCTAGTCTAGCATCAAGTGTAGCCTTAAATTATATGCGCCCTACTTCTTCGCCTTCTCAAAGCTTTGGTGAAAGAAATACTGACACTCAAGGAAAATTCCAGTTGCCAACAACGCCAACACCAAATTATTCAGTACCTACACCACGTTTTGATTACTCAGTTAGTAACACTAATTTACTTGTAGAAACCCAGCCTCAATCAAACGTTGAAGTACCTTCTTCAGTAAATGATATAAGTTTTCCTTTAGGCGCAGCAAAAGCGCAGCTTCATAGCACTTATATAATATCCCAAACACATGATAGCATTATCATTACAGATCAGCACGCAGCTCATGAGCGAATTGGTTACGAAAAAATCAAGGAGCAAATTGACAAGAATGGCCTGATTAAACAAAGATTACTAATACCGTCTATTGTTGAATTACCAGATGCTCACAGAGCCGAATTATTAAACGAAAATAAACTGGTGCTGACGAATCTTGGGTTAACTATCGAAAAATTTGGTGAGAACTCAATAATTGTCTCTGAAATACCTAGCATAGTGGGAGATGTTAATGTCAGCCAATTGGTCCACGATGTAGCAGACCACTTGCAATCTATGGGTGAAAACATTGCGCTTACCGAGTTAATTGAGCAAATAACTGAAACATATGCTTGTCACTATGCGATCAGAGCTGGCAGAATGTTAAAAGCTGAAGAAATGAATGGCTTACTTCGTCTGATGGAAAATACTCCATTTTCTGGCCAATGCAACCATGGGCGGCAAACCTATGTTGAACTTAAGCTTAAAGATATAGAGAAATTATTTGGTCGGAAATAATGATTGAGTGGATATCTCTGCCTGGGTTGGTTGAATATAATACCGGACTAGATTTGATGCAGCAACGCGTCCATGATGTGATTCTAAACAAGAAAAAAGAGGCAGTATTTTTACTCGAACATCAAGATGTATATACTGCAGGTACGAATTACAAAGACGAGGAGCTGCTATCTTGCGACAATAGACCTCTTTCCAAACCAATTTCTGATATTCCCGTCGTCTATACAGGGCGAGGAGGTAAATTTACCTATCACGGTCCAGGGCAACGCGTGATATACCCCGTTTTAAATTTAGGAAGCAAAAATAGATCAAAAGACCTAAGATTATATGTACGCCTTCTAGAGCAATGGATCATTAATACATTACAGGAACTAGGTGTTAAGGCTTATACTATTAATGGCAAAGTCGGTATATGGGTAAATCTGGATGATACTCCAGCAAAAATCGGAGCTATTGGTGTAAGGATTAAAAAATGGGTAACTTACCATGGTATTGCGATCAACGTAAACACAGATATTAGTAAATATTCTGGCATAATTCCTTGTGGGATCGGTAATTTTCCAGTAACCTCATTAATTAATATTGGAATTGAAATAGCGATGTGCGATTTTGATTATTTATTGAAAAAAGAATTTGAAAAATTATTTTAATGAAAATAGTAAGTTTATTTTTGATGAAAATAGTAAGTTTATTAATAAGCCTCATAATAACTTCATGGTGTCTTGGTTTTTTCTATTTCACTAAAACTACATCTGAAATATCAAATTATAACCGAGATATGACGGATGCAATCGTAATATTTGGCGAGAAAAAGCAAAGAATATATGCTGGTACTCAACTTCTAAAAATGGGCTATGCGCCTTTAGTTTTTATCACTAGCGATAAACCAAAATCTGACTTCACTGATTTTTTTAAAACACATCGCTCAGCACCTGAACAATTTATTTTCGATACTGCACTAGCCAAAAACACAATCAATCATGCTGCTGATACCGCAGAATTCTTAAAAAAATATAAATTACACTCCATAAGATTAGTGGTGGATGCAATTGAACTGCCAAGGGCAATGCTTGAAATAACTTCTAAAGTACCAAGTAATATTATCATTATTCCTCATCCAGTGCTTGGTATAGATAAGGACTATGATTTGATTATGATTGAATATATTAAATATACTATTACCCTTATTGCGCAATATATTGGTTATAAAGAGGAACTCAATCTATCATATCCTTAAATAACCTATCGATGTCATTCCCGCTAGGCATTTCCTATCCCTTATTGTCATTCCCGCGCCAGGCGGGAATCCAT
>CANNHR010000081.1 GCA_947505405.1 Rickettsiales bacterium | reverse complement strand
CCAACATCGTATCAATTGTCTATATTGGGTAAGCTAAAGACAAATAAATGGCAAGATAAAGAAACGGTACAGTTTCAGCTCTATGACATAATAATAGAAAAAGGTAAGAAATGAAAAACATAGTGACGTGTATTGCGGTGTATTTTTGTATAGTAAATTCAGCATTAGCTGGAGCTGGATGGACAAATTACATTAATCAAGAAGTGGGCGCATCATTATATTATTTGCACGAAAGTGTGCTATACTTATTTCCTAGTCAATGCCCGAATTGTCGAGCTTTTTCCTTCGGTTCTGGGCCCGGTAACGAAGAAATTGATCTGATTAAAAAAGGCTGGGTGGTAACCTCAAATGACATTAATCCACTTTCTGGAGAAATAATTACCGAGAGAGCTAAAATATTTCATGGTCGATTTGCATTTCAAAATGTAGATTTTTCTGGAGTAAAGCTCATCGGGCAATATGATTACTTTTTTTCTTTTTTTGCATTACCTTTTGGCGATAAAAATGAAATGCAGAAATTGGTTAGACATATGTCTTTATATAGTAAAAAAGATACCTTAGTAGCCTTAAATTTCTTTGGACCTGAGCATGATTATGTTAAACAAGGCATCGCTTTTTCTATGGAAAAGGAAGAGGTAGCCAAATTACTCGAGTCCAATAGGTTTAGGGTACTATACATACTCAGACGCATCTATGACAAAGTCGATGTAGACGGAATAAAGACTCACCGCGATGTTATTGACGTAATGGCAAGAAAAAAGTAAGAACCTGTCTTCATAGAATTGTCTGATAGAATTTTTAGGATAATTTTCAATGATTTTTAATGCGAATATACATATATTAAAATTAAAAATCATGCATAAAATACAAAATATTAGACAAAAATTATGCAGAATAAATCTATGAAGACAGGTTCTAAGCCTTGAATTTATCTCAAGTTTTTACATGCAGCCTCATTATCGTTCATAGATATCATAATATTATCCATTTCGTCGGATAACTTTGCAAGATCACCATTTGGATTAATGTTATCAATCGCTCTATCGGAAAACAGGAGCAGCATAGGTGCTGTAATGGTTACTAATATCAAAACTATTATCATTTTTCCCTCCTGAGCTATGTATATTTGATTGCATCTTAGATCTGAAAGGTTAACAATTCGTAAACAATAATCCTTTTCAAAAAAAATTTTGCGTAATATAACGATTTATTGACCTTTGATGATATTCACTATAAAATATATAAGTTAATTTAAGAAAATTTATAAATTACTATGACGTTATTATCAATAGTTAGTAATAAACTTACGTTTAAAGGCTCATTAGGCAGTACACTGGTTGCAAGACTAGACTCTCCAGAAAACCCAGATGCGTATGTTTTATTTGCGCACTATTTTACAGGCAATAAAGACATAACAGCACTCAGTAGGATAGCAAGAGCTTTGAATCAAGCTAATATAGCGCTGTTTCGGTTTGATTATACCGGCCTTGGGGCTAGCGAGGGAGACTTTGCTAATACCAATTTTTCTTCTAACGTAAAAGACATTGTAGAGGCAGCAAATTTTATGCGAGAGCATTATCAAGCTCCGCAAATTTTGGTAGGTCATAGCCTAGGGGGCACTGCGGCAATTGCAGCAGCTTCAGAAATTCCTGAAGTGAGGGCAGTTGCAACAATAGGTTCTCCGTGTGATACCGTTCATGTGCAGCATAATTTTGTAAACCACATAGATGAAATAAATGAAAAAGGGGAAGCAGAAGTTATTCTTGGTGGTAAGAAATTTAATATAAAAAAGCAATTTCTTGATGATATTTGTAACCAAGATATGCCGGGAAAAATTAGAAACCTAAAAAAAGCATTACTTGTTATGCATTCACCGATCGATGAAACGGTAAGTATAGAGAATGCACAAAGAATTTATGAGCTAGCCCGGCACCCAAAGAGTTTCATTTCTCTTGATAAAGCAGACCATTTACTGATGAAAAGCCCAGCTGACAGTAAGTACGTCGCAGCCGTCCTTGCTGCCTGGGCTAGTAGATATTTATATCAATAAAACAATTTTTGGGCTGCATTGGTTGTCCATACTTCAAGCTAAGAAACTATATTAGACTTCTTTTAAAAAATGCTCATGTAGATCTACTACACTGCGCTTTTTATAGAACCTAATTCCTAAAAATTCCTCCACCATATTTAGTTTCGAAAGAAGTCTATTCACCATTTTTTACCTCACAAAATAGTCATTTTTAAATTCAAAGCTTGGTTTTACTATTAAATTGTCAATCGATTGTGTTATTCTTTTTAATGCCAGGTTCTGAAATGTGAAGCAAAGCGTCAGCTTTATTTTAATTGTGGTCAAGAGACCAGTGCTAAAGCGCCAAGAATTGGTTATAATACTAAAGAATATTAGCAATTCAGTATGAAAATAATCAGAAATTTACTATTAGTTTTGTTATCGATAATATCATTATCGATCAAAGCTGAGATTTATTCTGCCAGATCAGTAGAAGAGATCAATAATAGTTTAATGGAATTTCTAGAGAAACGTAACGCTGAAAAAACGTTAGTATTGTTACCCCTGGAGAATTTTTTTGTAAATCCAACTCATCCTGCTTTCTATGCTAAAGATGAGAAATTTCAAGCTCTTATTGCTCGCGCTTCCAAAAAAGCTAAATTATCTCGAAGACAGTATTTAGAAGAGTTAATTCTTACGCAATATGAACAGCGATTTAGCGATCCGATGATTCCAGAATTTATCAAAAATTTACAAAAAAAGAATGTTCCTATTGTTGTTGTAACAAGAAATTTTTCTGGAAGTTTGAATAAAATACCATATTTAGAAGTATGGACTTGGAAATATTTGTTTGATAAAGGAGTGGATCTTTCGAAAAGCCCAATTGGATCAAAGCAGATAATATTTAATAAGAAATATAAGAAAATTGGTGGAACATACCCTACTTTTTATAAAGGGCTGATATCATGCAACTCTGCAGACGGAGAAAATTCTCCCCAAAGTATTATTGCATATCTGTTATCACAAGAATTAAAATGGTTCCCTGATGTGGTATATGTGGTTGATAAAGAGGAGAATTATATCAAATCTTTAGAAGAACAATTTAAATCAGTGCGTTCTGATATACAAGTCGAAGGATTTGTTTATTATCCAGAAGTTAAGGAAGATATTCAAATGAGTTCAAGTGAGTTTTTGAAATTCTGGGAAGATTTAATTGCCAAACTCAATGCTGTCACACGAAAGGAATCAAGTGCTACACAAGAGGATCCATATGAGCAATAGAATAGTAGCAAGTCTCGAGAGAAGTCTAATATTGTTGACTATAATAGTATTAATATTAAGTAACAGTATTGCCAATGCACAATTTATGGCTACTTACTCGGTGAATTCGCCTACTATTAAAAAAATTGAAGAATGGATTGATAAAGATACTCTAGTATTTGTTGAAATTGATGATACTTTGATGATGCCAAAATCTCTTATGTTTTCCTTTGATTCTAACCCTTATAGATTATTTATAGATAATATGATTTCTCTAGGTAAACGTATGCCTGCGTATAACGCTAGTGTAGCCATATGGTATCAACAAAGACAGGTAAAATTGGTAGAAGAGGGATGGGTTGATTTTATAAATGGGCTCAAGGAAAAGGGGATTACAGTATATGGTCTATGCTCAATGCCACTACATCTACTTAATATTGAAGAAAAGCGCTATATTGAAGCAAAGGACTTAGGCGTTACTTTTTCTAATTCAATAAATAAGCAAGAAGACATGGTGATTGAAAAAAAAGAAGCCTGGTTTTCAAGATTTTATAAGGGCATAATTTTTACAGGCCCTTATAGCAAAGAACGCACATTGCTAGAATTTCTTCGCATCACTAATAATGTACCTTCGAAAATGCTTATAATTTCCAGTGTTAAACATGAAGTTCAAGCTATTGATAGTGCTTTAAGGATTTTTAATATGGATTATCGCAGTGTTCAGTACCTTGGAGCAAAAGAAGTTCGTGGTAAGCCAGATGATGAGTTAGTGAAATTACAACAGCAAGAATTAATTCAGAATGGTAGATGGCTTGAGGATGATGCAGCAAAACTGCTGAAGCAAGAACAAAAATAGCATGATAAAGAATTCCTTGCGAAAATTCTTTGCAGAATCTTTTTATCCAACTAATGCGGATGATTGGTATAAAAGCAAAGGGTATGATGGCCGGGACGAACAAGAACAGTTTACACAATTTTTATCCAGTCAAGGTCAAGAGGGAGCAAGATTTTATGATGAATTTAAGTCACTCCATCTTAAGAGACAGTTCATTCAATCAGGTGAGCATAAGCTAGATTCTGTATTGTTAATACCAAAAAATTCGGTCAGTTCAGAAAGAAATAATGAGGATTTATGTTTTGTATTTTTCCAAGGAAGAGGCGAATTTTATGAGAGCCGTTTTCGGGATATGGCTATTCAAGCGCGAGAGACAGGTGCTACGGTTTTAGGCTTTAATCCCAAGGGCTTTCGAAGTAGCACCGGTAAGACTGAGAAAGTTTTTGATATAGTCGATGATGGCATAGCGGTAATAAAATATTTGCTCGATCAAATGCATCTATTGCCTAAGCAGATAGTATTACAAGGCAATTCGCTTGGTGGTGGTATACAAGAAATGGTTACTGAGCATTTTCGAAACCTATATGGATTCGAGTTCAGGCAGATAAATAGTAATTCATTTAAAACATTAGCAGCCGTTTTAGCATATCATTATCGAATACCATTCCTTGAAAGAATAATAAGATTAGTTTTGATGTACGCTGGGTGGGAAATTATCCCAGGTAAAAATTTTTATAAAACAGGGCCTTATCGTTGTCATTTACGCAGATTGAATGATCGAACTATAGCCATAGGTGCCCAGTACAACATCAAGATTGACATTGAAAGTGATTGTGCCCAGTGCCTAGAAGGGTATAGAGAAACCAACAGATGGCTGTACGAGAATTGTCAGCTAGTCTATAATGGCAATAGCGAAACAGATCCACATTTTCTGAGCTTGCATTATTTCGACCTTTCAGGAGAGGAAGGGAAGAATAAACACTCAGTCTACAGATTTATTAATCGTTACCTTGAAGAATCAGGAAAGCATATATAATAATTTGAATTGAATTAGGTGCAAAACTCGTCATGGCGAGTGACCATAGGAGAGCGTAGCAGAGGAATCATCCTAAACCTAAATGGGGCTGCTCTGCCTTCGGCCCAGAATGATACGTTGTGTTCTGGATCAACTATTTTAAGGCAATGTCAATTTCTCTTAATATTTAGAAATTGAGGCGTACATTAACAGAACCATTCACACCAACATATTTTTTAGCAAATGTCGTATCAGCAGCTACTCCATAATCCATCATCCCGTAACTAGCTTTTAAGCTAGCACCAAGATTGTAATATGTT
>CANNHR010000080.1 GCA_947505405.1 Rickettsiales bacterium | reverse complement strand
TATGATTGACGCCTGCTCTTGCCCTTATTATTGAATCTGCTGCTATACCTAAGTTACGAGCAATTTGATCGCTAGAAATAAAGCCAATGCCCCTAATATCTTTGGCTAAACGATATGGATTCTCTGATACTATTTTGATAGCTTCTTCGCCGTAGGTTTTATATATTCTCGTAGCTCTAGCAGTACCAACTCCGTGTGATTGGAGAAAAACCATAATCCCGCGAATTATTTTCTGTTGACTCCAGTTCTGACAAAGACTTGCAACTTTAACTCTACCAACGCCGTGTATGCTAAATAGTTTATCTGGGGTATTTTCAATAACATTGAAAGTTTCTTCTTTAAATGCAGAGACTAATTTTTTAGCAAAGACTGGACCTATACCTTTAATGAGACCAGAACCTAAATATTTCTCAATACCCTCAAGACTATTAGGTGGCGTATTTTTTAGAAAGGAAGCCTTAAATTGTAGACCATAATTTTTATCATTAAACCACACTCCTTGGCATTGTATATACTCGCCAACTGAGATCATTGGTATATTACCAACCACCGTTACTAAATCTCTATGCGCGGCAGCAATGATTTTGATTATTGAAAACCCGTTATCTGGGTTATGAAAAGTTATTCGCTCTACGTTACCAGAGATATGCTCTATGTTTTGATCATTTGATTTCAATGTGCAACAACCCCACCAGAAGGAAAAATATAAACATTCTCAGGTAGTTTTTGAGAGGGTTCGTTTAGTGTCTTTGGTTCTGGAAAAGCTTTTAGTCTTGTAATAAATGCACCAACCCCATTGTTTATATAAAGACTACCCTTAGCTCTTGTTACTGCGACATATATAAGATTTAACTCTTCAGTATCCTGTTTAAGGATATCATCTATTGCTGATTCATTATTAAAAATAAGAAAATCATCTTCTATCCTTACGTTATCCCACTCTCTACCCTTTGACTTATGTATTGTTGAGAGCGTAACTTCTGCTAAAGCTTCAGGAACATAATTAGCATTCTCTATTTTGGATATGACGTTTTTAAAACCATGACCATATTCCTTAATGAGTTTAGCAAGAAATGTAATATCAGGATCTTGGTATCTATTGTTAAAGCTAATCATTCCATCCCAAGATTTAAATTGTTTTAGTTTTATATGTCTAACATTACGTTTATCGTTTATATAAAGAGCATATCCACTTTTAGCTAGATTTAATATCTCATCTATTCCCCCAACCACATGCAGCATTTTGTTTTGGCTTCTAAGAATTACTTCTATAATCCGAGCATTAGTACGGCATAATACAGTAGCTGGAAAGGTTGCTTGCTGAACAATTTTAGTGTCAATAGTTGGGGTGCCACGTAATGGTTTTTGCTCGCCTTTGAGCAAAGTAATAATACTTGCTAACTTACTGATCTCTTCACCAAAACGAAATGACTGACTCAAGTAATACTCTTCTCCTGTTAGTTTGGCAAAAGCATTGATTGACCCACGCCATGAATATATCTGCTGATGCTCATCACCTACATAGATCTTTTGACAAGTCTGCTTAGAAAGAATATCCAGTAATACTGGGTTAGCGTCCTGACACTCATCAAATAAAATAAAGTCGTAAGTAGCGGTCAGATCTGGCGCTGAGAGTTGATACATCTTTAAGTAGAAGTCATGTTCTATAGGTAATGTTGAACTTTCTTCCGTGCATTTACTCCAATACTCGGAGGCTTTGTTAATAATATAGTTTCTAATAGATTTAGTCTGTTCATCATTATCCCCAGCAACTTCTTGAAGAACTAAATTATACCTAAAAGAATAGTCAATGCTTGATTTATCGCTGTTAACAAAAACTCTTAGCAATTTTAAAGTTAAAAAAGCTATGTCATATTCTTCATAAGAACATATTTGTTCTATTTCTAAATATTTAATTATATCGAAAACATTCAGGTTACGAACACGATCCTTTATCTTATAGGCATTTGCCCGATAAGCAATGCTATGAGCCGTTTTACAGTCTACATGCACAGGAAACTTCCCTGTAGCGTCTAACTGGATTGTTTTGTTGTATGCTAAATATAAACCCCTGCCAGGGAGCTTTTTAGCTATTTCCACAAGCGTAGAAGTTTTGCCACTACCCGCAAATGCTTTTATTTTAAGGCTTTGACCTTTAGTCGCCACTTCTACACAAAGTTTTTGCTCGTCAGTAAGTTCGTAGTTAGCACAAGAAGTTGCTTGCGTATAATCCATTGAATCAACATGGTTCTTACGATGCATACATTTTAAATCAATATTTTTTATGATGTTTCCAACTTTTTGCATATAGTTTTACTATTAATCATTAATCAAACAGTTATTGACTTAATTGCCAAAAACCTCCCACCCATCTACTTTCGTGCGAGCAAACATCTCTATCTTGTTGCCGTATGTATATAAAGTTTCAATAAAGTTTCTGAATTCCATAAGACAAGAGAATTACGGCAACCACAGTTTATATTTAGCTGCATAGATCTTTTAACTCCTTGATTATTTTTTGTATTTTTATTAACCCAATTATAACATATTCAACATGGTAAATATACCTTACTCACTGTAATTTATTAGGTTTAGAGCTGTTTATAACACATAGGTTAAGAATGTTGTATTAATACCTCGATAACTGCTGAAAAAGTAGCCTGAATACCTTTTATATGCTACAATGTGGAAATATTAAATTCGGTAAATTAGAAGAGAATTATCGTGAAATCAGAACTACAAAAACAAAACTCTAAATCAAACTCAATTTCAGTTGGTGTGGCGTTTGAAGATATAACTAATGCTTTTTGTATAGAGGACGATAATAAAGAGAAAGCAGAATTTTCTGCTAATCTTCTAAATCAAGTAGTAAAGGCTGGGTATGATAATGAGGATGTACAAAAAATGTCCGATAATACTCTGGTAGGTATCGGCGGTATTAAGCCCAAAGATACTATAGAAGCTATGCTTGCAGCTCAAATAATGGCTATACATAATGCTACGATGACAAATCTTACAAGAGCTAATGGATTGCTAGCTAGTAGATCGTATAAAGAAATTGAACTCGGTACTAAAGCTTTTAACGTAGCTAACAAATTGGCTCGTACCTATACTATGCAAATGGAAGCCTTACAACGCTATCGTGGTAAAGGTCAGCAGAAAATGGTTATAGAACATGTCAATGTTAACTCTGGCGGACAGGCTATAATTGGCAATGTTGAGGCTAGTAAAAAGCTTCACTAGGGGAGGGGTAGGAAAAAAAGACAATGCAAAACAATGCTATTCAACAAAAACTAAAAACTACCTGTTGTGCAAAAACTCGTAGTGGACTTCCCTGTAAAACTCATCCAGTTAAAGGTAGAAAACGTTGTCGTATGCATGGCGGCACTAATAATGGCGCACCTAAAGGAAATATGAACTCTTTTAAACACGGTTACTACACTAAGGAAAACATCGCCAAACGTTCAGAAATCCATAAGCTGATCAAAGAGTGTAGGAAATTATCACAAGAATTAGAAGGAGACTATTAAGCAAATGCAGAATAATAACACCGCCATAATATTGGATGATCTACAAATAGCACAAGTTGAAGCTTTAGCAAACTATCTCCCTATAGAACAAGTAGCTGGTTATTTTAATATTTCAGTCAGCGAGTTCCTAGATTTACAGAAGAAGGATAAACGAGTTTTGCGAGCCTATAGACAAGGTAAGATTAGAGGTGTATGCAAAGTAGCAACGCTTCTCTGGCAACAAATGGAAGCTGGCAACGTTACTGCTATTATATTCTTCCTAAAGACTCGAGGTGGCTGGAGCGAGAGGCCTTTTGCAGAAACAGAAGATAATGCTTATAAATTCAAAAAGATTAAATTGATATTCAAGGAGTTTGAGGCAGAAAAGGCTAAAGCAAGGCAAGGTACTAGAAATGACTTAGTTGGTGAAGATTCGAACATTGCCCCACTGGTGGGTAGAAGTGAAACGGATATTATTCAAACTAACGATCTAAAAGGCAAAACTTTAGAAATCATTGCTCAAAAAGCTGGTGCTAAGTCATTTATGCCCATTACCTTTGGAGTTATCTCAACGGAAGTTATGGCAAGGCTATAAAAGTGGTTAGAGCCTAAACATGGGTGTTACAAATGCTTATATCCTTGGTGGAATAAAGCTTATGGAGTTTTTTCAAGAAAAACAAAACACCCCAACCAAACTTAATCAATAGAGGTTTTCCGAGTCTATTACTTGTTCTATAACTATCAATCTATCTATTTGTTGGTCGCTCATTTTACTAGTACAAATATGTATTTTTGATAAGTTTTGGATAATAATAGTAGTCCAGAAACACTATAGTAATTATGTTGTTTATGAGTTCCCATAATCTATAAAAAGAAATAGTATCAATTCGTGATGAATTAATTTCCAGCCACTATAAAAAAGAAAAATGTTAGTTAGAAGTAACCGAACAATATAACAACGGTTTGATTAAGTTCCAATCCTTTGTTTGTTCAAGGCTTACGAAGTATATTATGAACAAAAATGATCATTCGCTTAATCTTGATGCTACAAGGGATAGTATACCTTCTTTTTGAGATGTGAGACTAAAGGCTTAAAGATGCTGGATACGTTAATTTTTCGTAGTTCCTTAAAAAGAATTCTGTAGGGGGTAAAACAGGCTTTAGAAAATGAGAAATAACTCCTTGCAAACTGATAATACAACTAAATAGTTTTGCTAAACCACGCCAGTTACTGGCAAGAAACGTTGCAGAATTGTAGGGCGTAACTAAAAATAGGTGCACCAAATGGTAGTCAAAATGACTTCAACCACACCTACTACTCTAAGAAAAGCATTGCTGAACGTTTCGCTTCATAAGACTATTCGGGAGCATAAAAAATTTGTAAAGGACTGTAACATTGTAGTTTATTGAATTACAGCGCATATTCGCTAGTAGGGTTTTTCCCAGTATATATAGAAATTTTAAAACAGCTGTATTCCAATAAATAACAGCTATACAGCTAGTTTTTTATGACTTTCCTATTTCGGAAAAACCTATGTTTAAAAATAAGGTCTATTTAGTTTCTGTGACATTGTGATGCCAAGCATGGTGTAGAAGTATTGTGGCAACTCTTCTCTATAGGTTGAGTTGAATAGATCTATTAGCCTAGGCAAGGTTATTCTCATGAGGGATCTAACTGAAGAAAGCTAATGGCAACAAGGTTGAAACAAACGTACACTAGATAGTAGGCCATGATGACGAGGTAACTTCTAGCAATTAGATAGAATAACCTGTCTTCAATAAGTTAATTCAATATAAGCCTGAAACCGCCATATGCGATATGGGAGCTTAAATATTTTGTTGAATTATGCTGCTAATTTTAGGTCTACATTACTTTGATATTTTACCCACTCACCAGAATAAATTGTACTTCTTAACTGCAATACATTGTGTGCATTTTG
>CANNHR010000079.1 GCA_947505405.1 Rickettsiales bacterium | reverse complement strand
AGGCATAGGTCTCCAATTAATGCATTTACTCACTTGTTTGCAGGACTTATTAGTTACCAAATCCGTACTGATAAACCCTCATTAGATCAGTTACTAAAATTGAATCCTTAAACACAGTTGGGGTTAAGTAATGATCAGCTAAGGGATTTAGTTAGCTTGAGATAAAATTACCGATCACTTCAAAACTCATTAAATCACTTTTATTTTTGATAAAATAGATGAGATATTGATTGCTATGTATATTGAAACAGATCGAATAATTTATTCTCCTTCGGACTTAACATTGTATATGGACAGTCCTTTTGCCTCATGGATGGAGCATTCAGTGCTTATTAACCCTGAGCTGTTGTCTTTTGCAGATGCACCGGATGAGTTGATAACTTTATTACAAAAAAAGGAGCTTTGCACAAAAATGAGGTTTTAAATCCTTTTCTTGGAACAAATTATAATGTTGTTCAAAATCGGTTTTGTGGCGAGTTAATTTGCTTTTAGTAAATGCACTAATACGAACGGGATTGACAATACTAACCTCATGATTTTGTTCATGTAAATAGTTAGCAAAACATATCCCATATGCTCCCATAGCTTCCATACAAGCTTTTATTTTAGTAACTTTATTTTCTTTAAGCCACTTAGAAAATTTCTTGAATCCTACCTTGTCATTAGAAACGTTGATTTGATAAGTTTGGCTGCCAATAATAATAGCAATAGATAGATCTTTTTTTGAAATATCTATTCCAACAATAGTATCTGACATTTTACTACCTCTTGATTGAATTAATGAATATAAAGTACTATTGCCCTTAGCGAACCATGTGAATATAGAATAAGCGCAAGCTTTTATTAAGATACTGTTCAGCTTTTAGGCATAGGAAAGAGAGCTCTTGTTACAAAAACAGATTTTAAATCTATGGTATATTACAGAGTCACCTCTTTCTGCCTTCAAAGGTGAGCTAACTCTTTTAAATACATTTTCGCAAGTAAAAAAATTTACCCATAAACTTAAGATACATGGTATATTGATAGTAAGTTATCCGAGGAAAAAGCGTGATGAATTAAGTAGTTTAATAATTGAATATTTACCAAAAAATGATGGAGAAAAGCTTATGAGAACTATTGCAGATAGCTATATTGAAAAAGGATTAACTACGAAAGCCATGGAAATCGCCAAAAGAATGCTAGAAGAAAAAATAGATGTTAAATTTATATCTTCTGTTACAGGTCTTGCATCTGATGAGATTCTTAAGCTTCAAAGTAAAATCTAATTTACTAAATTGCGTACTATTTATTATGACCTTACCAGATTGAACTCCAGTAAGGTCACCATTTTAATAACATATATTTTACACATAAGGTAACAACATGAATAAATTACAATTT
This sequence comes from Rickettsiales bacterium, assembly GCA_947505405.1. Lineage (GTDB taxonomy): Bacteria > Pseudomonadota > Alphaproteobacteria > Rickettsiales > Rickettsiaceae > Megaera_A. The sequence goes on along the minus strand of CANNHR010000079.1, from coordinate 4,799 downwards.
ATCTCTCATATGGCAGATCAACATAGTCTAACCAAAACAGAATCAGAAAAAATCATTGATATGTTTACTAGTTCTGTAATTAGTGCTCTCGGTAAAGGAGAAGAAATATCACTAGTTGGTTTTGGTAATTTTACAGTTAGTAAAGTAGCTGCCAGAGCTGGTCGTAATCCACAAACTGCTGAAGTTATACAAATTAAGGCTTATAATAAACCAAAATTCAAAGCTGGTCAAAAGTTGAAAGACGTTGTTAATAAATAATTTTTAGAAATATAATTTATGAAAAAGGAACAACCAATTTTTCATCCTATCTCAAAAGCTCTTACTATTCTGGAAATAACCAGAGGTATGTTAGAGAGTTCAAAAGATCAATTTGAAAACATGAAGAAAATCAAAGATAAACCTCATATATTAAACGATGAACTAATTAATCGTTCTATCAAACTATATACAGAACAAAATGAGGATTCAGATATTTTTTTACAACAATGTGTTATATGGAGAGAAAAAGAATTAACAGAAGTGCAGCTATATCAAGTGCAGGAAATAGAAAGTCTTACATATGAACTGACTAAAATTAATAATCAAATTCTTGCTATTGTGAATTCCTGTAAAGATAGCACTATTTATGATTGCAGGCCACTACAACTAGCTAATGGAGCAAAAACCGAGGACTCATTGATCAAAGAGTTGTAGCAGACAACTGATTTAAAAATTACTCATAAGAAATTAGATCAGGACATTGAAGTACATTATGCTAACTCTACTTTGGCTAGCATAGAAAAAAAGAAGCAGGAAACGAAGACTCCTGATCAGGTAGTTGTCACTCTTAAAAAGGAACAGGCGTTTCTAGCTCAGTTACACGGTAATCTGAAATATCTAGAGCATCACAGCCAGATTCTCTATCTATCCAGAATGCCATGAAGAACGAGCAAGGTAATGTCATAGGTCAATTGTATAAGCTGTCGTCGTTTGTTCAAAGTAAAAACTTCAAAACTCACGATGAAATGACTAAAATATTAAAGGACACAACTGATCCAATGGCAATGCATAAAACGCTACTTAAAGCGTATCATGATGATTTTATCAAAGAAGTAGGAAAGGGGCTTGCTACACTAGACAAAGGTGATCGCTTTAAGATAGATGGTCATTCAATATCATGTCCGGTGAAGTTTATGGAACATATTGTCAAAACCCGCACACACGAATACGAGCCGGCTTTGTTGGGTGGATAGGAAAAAGCTTGTTACGAACCTAAAAATTGAGTAAATTGGCAAAAAACCCCGCAAAAGGTAATATATATGCCAAGTATCAAAAAGGTTCGTAACTGGAGTGAGTATAACAAAAATTTAGTCAAAAGAGGAGCAATAATTTTTACATTTGATGAAAAATATTTGCAGGAGATGTACTTTTCTGGGAAACAGCAACGAGGTGGAGCAAGAGAATATAGTGAAAAAATGTATGAGTTTTTATTGACTATCAAGGTAATGCTGAGGTTTCCTTGGAGAGCGGCGATTGGCTTTGCTGGCGGGATGTTGAAGAGAATAAGTTCAGACAAAGCCAGAATACCTGATTATGCTCATGCAGCTAGAGAAGCCAATAAGCTAGATTTAAAAGTCAAACATGCTCCAATTAATCTATCGGCAGGGATAGAGATAGCCTTTGACAGTACTGGCGTAAATGTTTATGGCACTAGCGGATGGCATCAAAGAAAACACGGTAAAGATAATCTGTATAAAAAAAGAGACCAATGGAAAAAAATTCATTTAGCGCTGGATCTTGATACTATGCAAATAGTATCTGTAGCATATACAGATAGTAATGTGAATGATTGCGAAGTAGTGAAAGAATTATGTAATGGAATCAAAGGTAATGTAACAAGTGTTAGAGCTGATGAGGCCTATGATACAGAAGAGTTGTATAGAATAATTTATGATTGGGGTGCTAAAGCTATGATTCCAGCGGCAAGGACATCTAAAGCCCAAGATGAATTAAGCCGGAGAGCAAAACAACAAAAGCCACATTTAGAACAAAGAGACAGTATGATAAAAGAAATTAGAAAGCATGAAAATTTTGACGTTGGTTTAAAGGCATGGAAGATCAGTAGTGGGTACCATAGAAGATCACTTGTTGAAGCTTGTATGTACCGATTAAAACGAACTTTTGGCTTTAATCTACAACAAAAAAATGACACAGGCAGAAGAAATGAAGTGATTGCTAAAATCAATCTATTAAACCTAATGGCTTCATTAGGAAGGGCTGAATATAGCTAAAAATTGCCTTAAAAAGGGCTAGTTGGAGTAGTATAAGTTTTTTACACTATCCACGCAACAAAGCCATACGAGCCGCACCATGGAATACAACAAATACAAAACAAGGTCATCGAGCAGCAAAAACACCTTGAGATGTCAAAAGATATGGGTGTATTTAGCTTATAATAGCGTTTGCTGATTAGAAAATAAGGAGATTCTTTATGATAAAAACTGCCAGTTTAACCCCTGAAGAAAAAGAAATTATAATAAATAAAGGTACAGAACATTGCGATACGAGACCTAATAATAAATTAACAATAGATGAAACTTACCTTTGTAGAAATTGTGGCATAGCGCTATTTAACAGCAAAAGTAAATTTAATTCGGGTACGGGCTGGCCTAGTTTTGATCAGGTATTAGAAAATAGAGTAAAAGCTATTACGGATTCGGATAATATTCGTACTGAAGTATTATGTAATAGATGTAATGCGCATTTAGGCCATGTTTTTTTTGGAGAAGAATATACAAAGCTAAATATAAGGTATTGTATTAATTCATTAGCTTTGGACTTTGTCCCACATGTTAATGTAAATGATACAGAAGAAGTTATTGTAGCAGCTGGATGTTTCTGGGGAGTAGAGTACTTATTTAATAAACTAAAGGGTGTACTAAAAACTGAGGTGGGTTATACAGGCGGATCTGTTAATTATCCCACGTATGAACAAGTTTGCAATAGTAATATAGGCTACGTAGAAGCAGTTAGAGTTATCTATGATCCTAAGGTAGTGAATTATACTCAGTTAATACAGTATTTCTTTGAAATACATGATTTTGTACAAGTTAATGGCCAAGGATCAGATCTTGGAGAACAGTACTTAAGTAAAATATTTTATTATACAACAACACAGTATCAACTAGCATATAAAGAAATCCAGTATTTACAAAACATAGGTTATAAAGTAGCTACTCAGCTACAACCAGTCGCAGCTTTTTGGAAAGCCGAACTGTATCATCAGCAATATTATAATAAAAGTTCCGGGCAACCTTATTGTCATATCTGGAAAAAAATTTTTTGAATGTGGGTATTTTTTCTGTATAGTGAATTCTGTTTGACAGAAGGATCTTATATTTGTTATAATCGGGGTTGTTGCTGCTAATGATAAAAAGTTTTAAGTGTAAACATACTGAAAATTTGTTTAAAGGAACCAAAACAAAACGTTTTATCATGATAGCTAGAATGCGTCTAACTGGTCTTAATATCCTAGTTGCCTTTCTGCATTATTGGCTAAAGAGAAGAAAAATAAAGATATCAAAGAAACTATAAACTTGGTGTGTATCTTTGGCTCTTCTATGTTATAATACTAAATACGCCGTGACTGCGTCGATTTTGCAGGACTGAGTTTCTCGACACGGCGTCATACATTCATTACTTCTACCTTTAACCGATCTGACCAACACCATTCAAGGGCTTATAGATAAAGGGATTGAAAAGTTAATTTCTCACGCTATTTAAATTGATATAAATTTAGGCTATATCTTATTTAATTTCAGCACTTATTGCTTTATGTAATAACGATCTCAATGTCGCTGATACCGTTGTTTGATACTTTTCCTTTGCTAGCTTCTCCAGCTGCTGGTAATCTTCTTCTGTCAAATAAATGCACATTCTACGTGGGTAATTACTCATAAGTTTTCCTCTGTCATATGTGTAAATGCTTTATCTAATGCCTTCTGTATTCTATCTAATTCAATTGCACTTATTTCACTAGAAAAGTTAAATAAAAGCTCATATTTATAACATTTGCTATTATGATCCTTTAGCCTTTCATTCTCTTGAGTATCTTCATTTACTTTACTTTTCCAGCTATGAATTTTTATATCTTTAATCATATTAGTTTAACTCTATTTGAAAATTATCTTTAAAATATTCAGCAAAAATTGTATCTCCATAACATTTAATAGAAAACTCAAACTTATATTTACGTTCCAATCTCTCTCTATATGCTATAAAATTCTTTGTATGAGTCTTTAAAATCTCATATATTTTATATCTCTCTATATTTTGCTGTTTTATTACAGGATCTTGAGTATATTTCTCTTCTAATCTACCGCAATAAGGATTATCAATTAAAAATTGCCTATCTGTTTCTAGACTCTTTGCTTAAATTTTGTAATTCAAGCAATTTTGTATATTCCTGTTTTTTCATTTTATTCTCCATTTAATTGTTGTTGTATATGTATAATATTGCGATTTTACATATATGTCAACACTTTATTTTAAAATATTTTAGCTAGCATAAACTCTGAGGTGAACGCTAGAATTTGTCTTCTATAATTATTTATGTTATTATGTAATGATGGTAAGTAAACGTCCGGTTTATCCTTAGCTTTACCCACAAATAAGAATTTGGCATACTCAGAATTTTTATATAAAATATCTTTATATTTTTTAGGAGGATACTAAAAATAACCCCAACTGTGTTTAAGAAAGGAGCTGAATAGCTGAAGATATTAGGGTATTCTAGAGTTTTCAATCAATAAAGATTACCC
>CANNHR010000078.1 GCA_947505405.1 Rickettsiales bacterium | reverse complement strand
GATAAATTAAAAGTTTTATATTGGGATAAAAATGGTTTTTGTCTTTGGTATAAGCGATTAGAGAAAGGGAAGTTTAAGATACCTAAAGATACAAAGCTGATCAGCTATGAGCAATTGCGTTGGATGTTAGATGGTTTAGATATTAGTATAATACAGGGCAACCAGAAATTAAGTTATAGCAAGTTTTTTTAGATCAATGGTATTGCATTATGAATAAGAAATTGCTAGGGTTTATGCATGAAAACACCAGAAGCCAAATTATTGCTAAAATTAGAAGCTAAATTTTTAAAGTTGGAGAGTCGTTTAGATAGCGTACTAGCTGAGAATAAGTTATTGCAGTTGGTAAACAGTAAATTAACTTCACAATTAGCAATATTAACCGGAAAATATGATAAACTATTAAGTCAGAATCAAAATTTAATCTTGGAGCTAAAGGAATTAAAGCAAGAGAACAAGAAATTATTGGAACAAAATACAGCTTTTCTAGTGCAAAACCAGGAACTGGCCGAAAAAAACCAGGCTCTTGAATTCAAAGTACTGAGTTTACAGAGGCAAGTTTTTGGTAAAAAAAAGACCGATTAAACAAAGATAAAGCTAGCCCATCTAACGTAGTAGAATACTTACGAAACAATAAGCGTGTGCCTAAAGGACAGGCCAAACCAAGGGGACGCAGAAAGCTAGCCTCAGACTATGTTGCAGATGAGACCAGGAAATATGATTTTATAGTTGCTCCTCTTTGTGATTGTTGTCAGGGAGCAATGAATTATCTGGGCAGTAATGATTCACATCATATTGAATGGCAGGTAGTATTAAAGAAGATCAAAATCGAACAGGAAAAATATGTTTGCAGTGGATGTAACAAAATAAAAGTTGCGGCTGGAAGTAAACTGCCAATTCCGAAAGGTCTGCCGTTAGCTGGAATGCTGACTAAGGTTATTTTGGATAAATTTGGCAATGCGATGCCATTTTATCGTCAGGCTCAAAATTTTAATTATAGTGGGCAAGGTTATAGCAGACAGTTACTAAATTGCTGGTTTATGAGGGCGACTGACTTAGTCGAACCTCTAACAAAGCTGATATACAGTGAGATGCTGAAATCCGATTATTTGATGTGCGATGAAACCGAATTGTTATTACTGGATAAAGAAGATAACAGGGAAGGGAAGATTCATATGTGCGTACTAAGGGAAGGAGGTAAAAAATTTAATTTTGTCTATTGCTGGCCGATCAAGAGTCGCAGGCAGGAAGAGATTAGCAAGAAGTTAAAAGATTTTAATGGTCATTTCCAAACAGATGGCCTGAACTTTTACTTTGAAATACAAGGGAGAGATGGAATTATCAAGGTTAATTGCTGGGCACATGTTAGAAGAAAATTTATCAACATAGCAATGTTAGCAGAGTGGAAAGGCGAAGGAGGATTAGCTTTTAAAATTGTTAAGTTGATCGATAAATTATATATGATAGAAAGAAGCGGCAAAGATTTATCAGTAGAAAAATTAGTAAAGTTACGTCGGAGTAAGTCAGCGAAGATTTTACAACAGTTAAAAGAGAATTTACTACAAAATAAGGCATCAGTACCCCCCAAGAGTCAATTAGGCCAAGCGATAAATTACACAAATGACAGATGGGATGGCTTAACATCATATCTGAATGATGGCAGGATAGAGATAGATAATAACGGGACAGAACGATGCATAAAATATTTTGTGATAGGACGTAAGAACTGGATGTTTGCTGATAATATATATAGTGCTGAAAAGCTGGGAAGCTTATATAGTTTGATAGTTAGTTGTAAAATTAATAACATTAACCCTCAGGAATATCTGGAATATATTTTTAGGCAGTTACCATTAGGCAGTTACCATATGTGAATAAACATAACATAGAGGAGTTGAAGCAATTATTGCCCGACAGGTTTGAGCTGGGTAAAGACTTTGGCAAGGAGTACCGGCAAAGTCGAGGGATAAATGAAGAAATAATCAGGTACGAAGATATTGTTGTGGAAGGATTACGGGAATCAGAGGTAGCCTAGCTGACTGGGCTAGCTGACTGGGAGATTAGAGTGGCGAATATTATATGGAAATAAGATCGATACATAGCTTATGCAATATAAAACCCTTCATAGAGTTTGAAGTGAATGTGGGTGGAGGCTTGATATTGTGCCAGGGTCATGAATATTATTGTTGTGATCTATCATGCAATTGCGAGATGGTAAACATAATTATTCACGAAGCCGCTAAAACCAATAGAAGTATGAGCGGCTTCGTCGATAAACGCCTTACTCACATATTATATGGTTGGCGTTCATATAAACATTATGTAAAGGAACAGTTTTTAGAAAGGGATTGCAAAGGAATTGTTGCCGGGAGTCTGAATTTATCGGAACCAAAGAATCATCTGAATGAAGCAATTTTAGCCAGTTTACATTTTTGGCTGAAACGTGATAAAAAGAGAAAAGACCAATTATTTGCGCAAAGATACAAAAAATTTAGAGAGAAATTATTAGAAACAGACATGGGAATGACTGAGAATACACGATTATCTGAGTCAGAAATGCAGAAAATTTTTGAAAGTCTAAGCGATACTGACTTGCTTGAACTAGCCAGAAAAATGAAATTCTAGATAGGCTCACGCTGATTTTTTGACGCTTACAAATAAAACGAATTAAATAGGTGTAGATTTTTGACATAATTGTTGTTTATGAATTTGAATTATGTCAATTTAGTCTTAATTATTTGTTCAGTCAACCGTAAACTAAACAATTCCGAATTTTATTAAATCCAGAACGAACAGTAGAAAGCAATGATGAATGACTAAAAGCTGATCTTGTTTTATTCATAAAATCTCCACAAGCCATAAGTTAATGACTAGATCGTTGTAGAAAATTTTGTACCATAATTAAAGCATATTGTACGAAAAATAATTTATAGAAGGCTTATTTTATTGGGATTATGACAATTAGCGGGAATTGCTGATCTAATAATAAAAATTTTAAACAAACAGGAATATATTCTCTTGATTATCAAAAAAAATTCCATTAGTTTTGACTTATGGTTATATAATTTCATTCACTAAACAAATTAAAATGGCTTATTAGTCATATCTTTAGACCGAGACATTATGCAAAATCAAACGATTGTTAGAAAAATTGAAGAACAGGTGTATAAATTTCCGCAGGAAATAGCTTTAGTATCAAAAAATTCTCTTCTTACATATAGTCAACTAAATTCGCAAGCTAATCTAATACAGTATAAAGACTATGCAATATGGCAAAATGCTCAATTAACAGATAAAACTCTAATAAAGGAGGTAGAATTCTGGAAAAATAAGCTAAAAGATGCTCCTGAAAAAATTAATCTTCCTACAGATAGGCCAAGACCAGAATGTTTTAGTTATGACGGCAATGTTCACACAAGTTTTTTATCTACAAAAAATCTTATAAAAGTTAATAGATTTTATAAAGCGAATAACACCACCATTTTTATGGTATTGCTAGCTGTTTATGCGATTATACTACATGATTGCAGTAAAGATAGAACTTTAGTAATTGGGGCTCCTACTGTAAACAGAAGATTCTCGAGTCTTGAATCTTTAATTGGCTTTTTAATTAATCTTATCCCATATAAAATAGAGATTGATCCAGGAATTAGTTTCTACCAATTAATGGATAACGTCAAAGAAATTTCTCTTGAGGCTTATGAACACGAAGATCTGCCATTTATTAAGCTTCCTGATTATCTAGGTATAGAAAGAAGATCAGTTTTTCATCCCGTATTTCAGGTTTCTTTTGCTATGCAGCCATACGAAGTAGACAAATTGATCTTAGATAATATCGTAGTTAAGGATCTAGATTACGAAGAGCCAATTGCTAAATTTGATTTAACTCTAAATGTTAGTTTAAAAAAAGAAGGACTTGAACTCAAATTTGAATATGCCACTGATTTATTTCACCACTCTACTATTGATGAAGTAGCAAATAGCTACAAGTATATTTTAATGCATGCAATCGAAAATCCAAATTTATCCATAAATCAATTAGTAATGTTTAACACAAATGAGGCTAATTTCTATGAGTGACAATCAAATTGGATTAGCATCCAATGCTCTTAAGCAGAGCTATTATTATATAACAAACTTATTAGAATTAGATAATAAGGAGTCTAATAAGATTATTCCGTTGGAATACGATAAGTTTAAGAGCTCTTGGAATAATTTAGAAATAGATAATTATATGGCCGACGGTGGTAAATATAGATATAGACGTTATAGTGTAGTAAATTGCTACAATGGTAATGAATTAGAATATCTACCCACTGAGCCACATTACCAAAAAATAGTATATAATAATTTAAATGGCGATATATTCAGACATTATGCCGCATTTGAAGAAGATATATTAAAAAGTTTTGCACTAAAATTAATGATTAATCTATCCTGTAAAATTTTTAATCAGATAAAACCTGAAAATTTAAACTGGAGGGTAGAGTGTCATCAATTCAGAATTATACCCTCTACCGACAAATTGGCGTTTCCAACGCCGGAAGGAAAGCATCGAGACGGGGTGGATTATGTATTTATGATGTTGATTGAAAGAAAAAATATTACTGGTGGTGTAACAAAAATCTACAATAACGCTAATTCCTGCATAGTAACACACACTCTAGAATCCCCTCAAGAATGCGTTCTTCTAGACGATACTAAGGTTATGCATGAAGTGTCACATGTTAATCATTTGTCAAGTAGCAATACGGCCTATAGAGATATGTTAGTACTCACATTCAGAAGTCTTTCTGGGTAGTACGAGCGCATATGAGGCGAATATAATGAACCACAAAAAATTTTTGATAAGTTTTTTAAGATGATAGAATCAACTTAAAAAAAAGAGGGAAGTTAGTATGGCAATAAAGAAAAATTATGCAGCTACATTTAAAGCAGAAGTTGCAATAGCTGCAATAAAGGGTTACAAAGGAAATGCTGAAATATGTAGTGAATATAAGATTCCATCTACGAATTTACAACAATGGAGGGATAAGCGTTAGAGAATTTGCATCAGCTATTTATACCAGAAAGTGAGCATATTCAAAGACAAAAAATGATCACAGATCAGATTGAGATTCTGCATAAAATAATAGGAGAAATTACTATAGAAAATAATTTCCTTAAAAAAAATTGCAGAAATAGATTATCAGGAGAGAAAAATTATGATAGAAATTTGCCATGATATTTCAATCAGAAAACAAGCACAATTGCTTGCAGTACCAAGGACAAAGTTATATTATGGGCGAGTTATTAATGATGACAGTGAAATTGCAAATTTAATCAGAGAAGTATATTTATCGTCAGATCAGCAATTCCCGCTAATTGTCACAATCCCAATAAAATAAGCATTCTATAAAATATTTTTCGCACAATATGCTTTAATTATAGTGCAAATTTTTCTACAACGATCTAGTTATCAACTTATGGTTTGTGGAGATTTTATGAATAAAACACGATCAGCTTTTAGTCATTCGTCATTGCTCTCTATATGTTCGTTCTGGATTTAATAAAATTAACAAAACAACTCAATTGAAAACTAGAACAACTGGTAAGAAGCCTAGCATTTCTCTCTCAGATTGTTTGATGTCTGGGCTTGCAATTTTTTCTCTGGAGTATAAATCTTTGCTTAAATTTGCTGTCATTTTGTAAAGTTGAGTTCAGCAGATTATCAAAGAGCAGTTCAGCAAAACAGTAACAATAAAACGCAATAAGAGATAAGGTATTTAAAAATTACTTATCTTGCATATTTAAGCTCACGATATATTGTAGAGCGCCCAATATTCAGTTGCTTAGCAGCAGCAGTTGGAGAGAGACCTGATTCAATTAACTTTAGTGCTGAACTGAGTTTTTCTTTGTCCAAAGTAGGACGACCAGGTATTTTACCTTTTAGTCGGGCAGCGTTTATACCTTCCTTAGTACGTTCTGCAATTAATCTTCTTTCAAAATGCGCAATAGCATCAAATACATGGAATACCAACTCTCCTGCAGCAGAAGATGTATCTATCTTTTCTTCTAGGGACATTAAACCAATCTTGCATTCTTTGAGATATTCTACAGTTTCAAGCAATTCCTTTAAGCTACGACCTAAACGATCAAGCCTTACTACACAAAGTAAATCATTTGGTCTGGCATAAGCAATTAACGCTTCCAGTCCCGGTCTATCAAAGATTTTGCCACTTATCACATCTTCAAAAATCCTAATAGCACCGGCTTTAGTAAGACGGTGCCTCTAATCTAAGTCTTGTTGTTGCGTTGATACACGCGCATATCCCAAAATATCCGTCATTACCTTGCCATTATGAATTCAACATCAAGGTCAACTTTTTGCCAGATCTTATCACAAGTAAGTATAGGGTAATTTTTGAACATTGCTAAAGCAATACACCCTCTATCTCCTAGGGATAGACCATACTGTTTTGTTTGTTTT
>CANNHR010000077.1 GCA_947505405.1 Rickettsiales bacterium | reverse complement strand
CAATTTATTAAACCTAATGGCTTCGTTTGGCAAAGCTGAGTATTGCTAAAAATTAAGAGTTTTATCACATGTATAGGTGAGTTTTGGCGTTTTTTCCTATCCACGCAACAAAGCCTTCCCGCGCCAGACGGGAATCTAGTCTTTCGTTTTGCCATGGATTCCCGCCTGACGCGGGAATGACAAAAAAGAAGACAAAACATTTTGCTGGATGGCCCGCACCCGCACGAGTAGCGCTCCTCGCCATTGTAAGTATTGCTGCTTAAGTGCTACTTGAAAAAAATTGATGCTTTTAGAGTCAGTGTCGCTCGAGCAAATTATATCTATACTTGTTTAGCAATGCCCGAACTTGATATTAATTTTTATTGAGTTTTCGACCATATGGTACTACAATCCGCGTACCAAATTTAAATGGAGATACTATATGCCTGAGGTATTTTTTAACGGCCCAGCTGGCCGTATAGAAGGAAAATTTGCTGAATCTACCAATCCAAAAGCTCCTATAGCTCTTGTATTGCACCCTCATCCAAAATTTGGTGGCACTATGAACAATAAGGTTGTTTATAATGTATATAAAACTTTGTTTGAACACGATTTCACTGTTCTTAGAATAAATTTTAGGGGTGTGGGAAGATCTTTAGGTGAGTATGATGATGGCATTGGTGAAATGACGGATGCGGCAACCGCTCTTGACTGGTTGCAAATAAATTATCCTATGAGTAAGCTTAACTTGATTGCTGGTTTTTCTTTTGGAGCCTGGATAGCTATGCAACTTATTATGCGTAGACCAGAAATAACCAATTTTCTTGCAATTTCACCGCCTGTCAACAAATATGATTTTTCATTTCTTTCTCCATGCCCTATTCCAGGATTAATTCTTCAAGGAGACAAGGATAGTGTTGTTTCAGAAGATTCTGTTAGTGAGCTTGCTGGACGCCTCTCAAAGCAAAAGAATATTGATGTTGTTTACAGGGTAATCCCCGGAGCAGATCATTTTTTCCGAGATAAGATAGAATTGCTAAATGAGGAAATAAGAGATTACTTAAAACTAACTTTCTCACATCAAATAGGTAAAACGATCATAAAAAATAATTTAGCTGACAAGTCAATTAAGTTGCCACCAAAAAAGGTTTTTTTGGATTAATTAGTCCCTTTGTGTGAAAAAGTTATTTTACTGCGTAAAAAATACTTTTTCACAGTTAATATGTAAGATTTTTGCCTCAGGGCGGCCTTTGGCAAAAATTAAAATATATTGATTAAATTCATTATAATTAGATTAGTCTGTTTTACTATAGTAAATTAGCTTGAACTAGGGATAGTTAATTTCAAAGCGAGCTTGCACAGCGTATACGAATACGCGAGCACAAGCGAGCCTTGCAAAATTGACATCCCTAGTTCAAGCTAAGAAGCTATATAAACTACATTGATCTCTATGATCTCAGTTCTAAGTCCTTGGTTTCCATTACTTAGCTCAGGAACAAACCTTATTTCCCCGCTTGAAGTTACGTTTTTTAAATCTGCAATTAAGTCATCGGATAAGCTCTTTTGACCCACTATCTCAATATAGTTTATTGGAGCTTTAATCGATAAATTATCTTTTGCTTTCACTTTTCGCACCAACTCAAGAACATCAATTAATCGCTCAGAAGATTGATCCACTTCGCTGAAAATTACCCCTAATACTGGCCAAGAGTGCCTTCTATGAATAGAGTCATCGGCATATAGCAATTGATATAGCTCTTCTGTAATATGAGGTAAAAACGGGGCAAAGAGTTTGAGTAATATCTTCAGGCCATGATAAAGCGTTAGTCTTGCGCTCAAAGCTCCTGCTGCATCTTTATTTTCTTCATCGTAGGCTCTAGTTTTTGTAATCTCTAGATAGTTGTCACAAAATAAAAACCAGAAGAACTGCTCTGTTTGATCCATCGCGCCAGCATATTCATATTTTTCAAACTCATTTGTTACGCTATTTACAAGGCGTGATAGCTTAGTGATAAAATATTTATCAAAATCACAACAGATTTTATCCTTTAATTCTGATAGTTGTGCATTTTTATATTCGCCTGGAATTTTGTCAAAATATTGAGAGACAAATTTTGCTGCATTCCATAATTTATTCACCAAGCGCTTGCCATTATTCATAACATCTTCAGAATAAGCTGTATCAGCACCAAGTTTTGAACTTGCTGACCAATATCTTATAACGTCTGCGCCAAATTGTTCAAGCAGTGTGTCTGGAACCAAAACATTTCCTTTAGATTTAGACATTTTACTTTTATCTTCAGCCAAACACCAGCCACTAATCATTATATTTTTCCACGGCAGTGTATTTTCATGTAGATGACTTTTGAGCAAGGTATAGTAAGCCCATGTCCGCAGAATCTCATGTGCTTGAGGGCGCAAATCAGCAGGAAATAATGCTTTATGACGTTCCTGATCAACCATAAAACCTTGTGCAATACCATGAGAACTTAGCTGAGGAGAAACAGAGCTCGTTGACCATGTATCCATCACATCTTTATCAGCTTCTACTTCCTCTTTTGCATAACCATTTGGTAAATCACGTAATGGATCCACTGGCAGTTGTTCTGGTTTTGCCAACAGTATTTTTCTCTCTTCGCCTCTTCTTTTTGAATACCAAACAGGAAAAGGTACGCCGAAATACCTTTGCCTTGAAATACACCAGTCAAGTGACACTCCTTGGATCCAGCTATCGAGCTTAATTTTCATTGAGTAAGGATGCCAATTTAACTCCGCGGATCTTTTTGCCAATTCGTCTTTGTGATTAACTGCTTTAATAAACCATTGAGGCGTTGTTAGTATCTCCAGCGGAGAGCCGGATCTTTCTGCGCATTTAACCGTCTGGATTCTCTCTGTTTGGTTAAGAAGTAAACCCTCATTCTTCAAAATATCAATAATCTTTGCCCTTGCCTCCGTTATCTTCATGCCAACAATTTCCAGAGCAAATTTCTCTGCTTTTTCTTTATCAGTGCAAGTATGATCAAACTCTATACCAGTTATTGTACCCCACTTACTGAAGATGATTTTTGTCGGCAACTTATGTTTTCTCCACCATAAAATATCCGTTTGATCGCCGAAAGTGCAGCACATTACAAGGCCAGTTCCTTTTTGTTGATCAACCATATCATCAGCCAATAGTGGCACCTTAATACCAAAGAGGGGCGATATTGCAAATTTTCCGGTTAGTTTATTATATCTCGCGTCATCAGGGTGGAATAGCACAGCCACGCATGCGGGAAGTAGCTCAGGTCTAGTTGTAGCAATAATTATCGGTTTACCACCTTCGGTTGTAAATTGAATATCGTTCATGAAGGTTGTTTTTTCATGGTCTTCTATATCAGCTTGCGCTAGCGCAGTCTGATCAACAGGATCCCAAAGCATTGGTTGTGAATCACGGTATATTTCGTCTTTTTGAATCAAATCAAGGAAGGACATTTGCGATATTTTGCAAGAAATCGGGCTAATAGTTCTATATTCAATATTCCAATCTACCGATAATGCGATTCGATTAAATAAATCATGAAACTTTTCCTCTTCAACTTCCACAACATCTTGACAAATAGCAATGAACTCTTCTCTATTCATACTACTTGCTCTAACTTTTCGTCTCGATTCAACTAATCTCTCTGTCGGCAACCCATTATCATCAAAACCCATTGGATAAAAAATGTTCATCCCCTTCATGCGCTGATAGCGGACTATAAAATCAGTATGAGTATAGCTGTAAACATGCCCTATATGCAGTTGCCCAGAAACCGTTGGCGGAGGCGTATCAACAACGTAAGTCTTATCACGACTTTCGTTTTTATCCCACAAGTATATACCCTGCTTTTGCCAAAACTCTTGCCATTTTTTTTCACTCTCGCTAAACTTGTATTTGTTAGGAAATTCTACCATTGGTATTACTTTGGATAATTTATCTAAATAGCTTTCCCAGCTATGGCATTAGAGTCAGGAATAATATTACAACTAGAACAAAAATGCCAAACATATTTTTGATCATATCGTCCATGATGCGCCTGCATGCACCCACTGGATATCTCTTGTCATTTTTCCCAGCAGCTTTTGGACTTCTGCTTGCCTATGAGCAAAGCTCAAACCTCTTATATATCCCAGTGTTTTTTGTAGGAAGTATTCTGGCCAGAGGAGCTGGTTGTATCATTAACGATATCTTTGATCAAAACCTAGATAGAATGGTCACTAGAACTGAAAAGCGCCCATTACCAAGTGGTATGGTTACTACCAAACAAGCATTGATTATACTTGCAGTTATTACGAGTTGCTGCCTATTCATACTTCTTTCTCTGACAGTTACTGCTATAGCAGCTGGTTTTATCGCCTTCTTTCTTACTGTGCTCTATCCATTAACAAAAAGAGTAACTTACTTTCCACAAGCTTTTTTAGGTCTTACTTTTAACATGGGCTGCCTCATTGGATATGCCGCAATTAAAGATAGTATTTCCAGCGATGCTTTGATTCTTTACCTAGCTTGCGGCTTTTGGACCGTGGCCTATGATACTATATACGCCTTTATGGACATAAAGGATGATAAGAAAATAGGCATCAAATCAACCGCCATATTTTTTGAGCACAAACCATATAAATTGATAATATCTTTATTTTATTGTGCTTTCTTTGTTTTATACCTATTCAGTTTTCGAGAATTGCTATCAATAATTACAGTTTCTGCAGTAATTCCATGTTTTGTATTTTCGCTTTGGGTTATAATTTCTTTAGACGTAAAGAATACTAACAATTGCTTTTATAGGTTTAAGGCAAACAATTATATTGGGTTTATATTGTTTTTTTCCTTATTGCTTGAAAAACTATAAAAACTGCTTATATTATTAGTATATAAGATATTTACTACGAGGTAAACCATGATTGATTACACTAAATCGTTTGCTGCCAAAGATACTAAAGGCTTTGATGAAGGCCTTAGAAGTTATATGCTTAAAATATATAACTACATGGCTCTTGCGCTACTGCTTACCGGAGCTTTTGCTTTTGGCACTCTGAATTTTCCACCATTAATGAATCTGATGTATAATATCGGGCCAAATGGAGAGTTTATGGGCACATCCATGATGGGGATGATTATTACGTTTGCCCCTCTTGGTATTGCTATTTTCTTCTTTATGAGAATGGGAAGTATGTCTGTTTCCAAAGCTCAGACTTTATTCTGGGTTTATGCGGCTTTAATGGGCATGTCACTTTCTTCATTAGGACTGATATATACCGGACAATCTCTTGCACGCACATTCTTTATCTGCTCTGCAGTGTTTGGTTCAATGAGTCTTTATGGCTACACAACTAAAAGAGATCTGACATCAATTGGTTCATTCTTAGTAATGGGCCTAATCGGCTTGATTGTTGTATCTTTGGTTAATATTTTCTTGCAAAGCCCTGCCATTAGTTTTGCAACCTCCTTCATCGGAGTAGCAATCTTTATGGGATTGACCGCTTGGGATACACAAAAACTAAAGTCAATGTATTACCAATCCGGTGGTGGCGAGATGGGTGAAAAAACTGCCATTATGGGAGCGTTCACTTTGTATCTCGACTTTATCAATTTATTTTTGTATATGCTAAGATTCTTTGGCGATAGAAAATAGTTAGCTTAGAATGAGCAACCCAACAGCAGCCACAATTATAATCGGTAATGAAATACTTTCTGGCAGAACTCTCGATGTGAATACGCAAGAGATCGCTCTAAGACTTGGCGAGATAGGAATTTCACTTGTCGAAACTAGAACCATTGCTGATGATCGCAAAATGATCATAGATACTGTCAGAGAGCTTAACACTAAGTATGATTATGTCTTCACTACAGGGGGCATTGGACCAACTCACGATGATATAACAGCCCAGTCAATAGCCGCAGCATTTAATGTTGGCTATGTAAGAAACGATGAAATATATAATATTCTAAAAAATTACTATGATAAAATGGGAGAAAAGTTAAATTCCGCTCGAGAGAAAATGGCCTATATACCAGAATCATCAAAGCTTCTGCACAATGATGCTACAATGGTGCCAGGATTCGTCATTAACAATGTATTTGTTATGGCTGGTATTCCCCATATTATGAAAGCTATGCTTAAATCAGCTCTTCCAATGCTAAAAAAGGGTAAAGTTATTCAGTCGATGGTCTTAGACGTAATGATGGCTGAAAGCAAGGTTGCAGTCCAGTTCGAAGAGTTACAAAATAAGTATAAAGAAGTAGATATGGGTAGCTATCCATTTACAAAAGATGGTCACCATGGCACTGCCCTAGTGTTAAGATCATCTAATTACGATTTGCTCGACGAAGCTTTTGCAGAGCTGAAAACTATTATAAAACATGTAAAATAATGCTAGATACTATATTTTCTCAAATTAAAATTTACAGAGAAATCATTATAGAAGCTTATTACAATGAAATGGAAGATGTTATTATAGGAGATACAGATTATGTACAAAAATATTATGGAATTGCTGAGAATGTTTTTGCATAAAACAGCCTCTCGATATTATTCCAGCTCTCTTTTTTGTCATTCCCGCGTCAGGCGGGAATCCATGGCAAAACGGCTAAAAGACTGGATTCCCGCCTGGCGCGGGAAGGCTTTGTTGCGTGGATAGGAAAAAAGC
>CANNHR010000076.1 GCA_947505405.1 Rickettsiales bacterium | reverse complement strand
GCTTAGTTTTTTGTCTTAGTGAATCTCTTTCTGCTGATATAACTTTATTTTTTGAACTGAATAAGCTATACAACAAGATATTATTAAAAATATGGAGCAACCATAAATCTAATGAACTAAAAAACCTAAGTCCAATGAATGGAACAAGAACTTTGTCTAAGTGGATGAAGGAGATTCCTGTATTATCATCTTAATTTGCGAGCAAAGATCTCTACCTATTTGATCTTTCTTCCAAGCTAGTAGGAAGAGATTCCCAGATTTTTCAGCCCAAACTTTTCCAATAAGTTCTTTTTCTTCCGTGTCTTCATTTCTTAAATGTTCGCCTTTATATTCCACTACCAAAAGCCTTCCATCGTGCAACTTAGCTACAAAATCTGGATAAAACCTATCTGCTGATGTAGGTAACCAAAAAGCATATTTTGGATCACGCTCAAGATTTCTTGCCCAATATTTCACATCAGGATTTTGATCAATCGTAAAAGCGCATTCTGCTTCTTCCCCATTCATCATCGCAATACGGGAATAATAGTGCTTGTTAAAGCCTAGCTTGCCTTCGTAAAGAATATTTGCTGGATAATTATTAGAATCAAAAGAAAAATTAAAATCTTTAGGGCTTACTGTGACGATTGCCTCTTTGCCAAACATACAAAATTGATAACCGCTGCTATGAGCCTGCTTTCTATAGTTGATAATCTTCTCTCTCAAAACTTTTTCAAGAATATACTTGCCACGCAGCAATTTTGGTAGGTCTAAATCGTCACGTGCTAAAAGATTTTTGATGATGCGACGTAAAAATTCTAAAAGGACTTCTTGCTTAATGTCTTGATCTCTAAGATTTTTATCAAGCCAACGACAAAGATCAATATCAGTTAATTCGGTTTTAATTCCTGCAAAACTTAACTGCTCTGGTTTATCCAAAAATTTAATTACAATTTTTTGACCAGCAATATCTACCACATATTGCTTAGTTTGCTCGTCAACCGCAAACTCATCTTGCGTTAAAACTGCCTGATAATCCAGTAAACTCCAACCATTCTTATCAAGACAAAGTTCTGGTTCAGCTAGTTCAATACTATCTCCAAAGTTTAAGCATAATTGAGGGATAACAAAAATTTCACCAAGCTGCGCAGGAGCTAAATTTTCTAGCTGATGTTTGATATGAATTTTTGATTTAAGAGCGATTTCTACCTTGTCTTTTTTATCTTTTACAGAAGCAACTAATTTTTCTGCTAAAATTTTGTTAAAGCCTTGTTTAACTTTTAATTCAAAAACCCTATCCGACACTTTTGTGACTGTAAATAAAGTACGCTCAACAAGATCAAGATTTGATAGATCTGGTTCACTGGTTAAAGTAATTTCAAACGGGTTTGATTTTATTTCTTCCAAAGAAAAAGACGGTTGAGTATAGATGTACTCTTCAACTTCTTGCTGCTCAAACCCCATGTTAACCAATCGGTCATGCAATTCGCTTACTGCATGCGGCCAACTTTTTGATGAAACGTGAGCATAGGCCTTATTTAGATCAGCTTGAGTTCTTTCCTTGGCATAAGGCATACGAAGAACTCGCCCCAATAACTGCTCAACTGATGTTGCTGACTTTGTGTTTGCAACTGAGCAAAGAACATAGGCAAAAGAGCAGTCCCAGCCTTCTTTCAACGCCTGAACCGTGATGACATAACGAATCTCACAGTTTGGGTTGAATAAGTCGATCCTATCTAATTCTTTTTGATCACCCGTAACAATAGCAATTTGCTTGCGATCTATTCCTTCATTCTCAATAAGATATTTTTCTAAAACTTCTACGGTTATTTCTTTGTCCTTATTTTCTGCCTGAAAAAGAATGATTGGGCGAATATAGTCCTCATCTTTTGCGGCAATCTCTTCCAGTCTTTGGCGAGTTTGAATTGAACTAGTAATTGCCTGTTACCACGAGATATGCTCAGAAAGAATGATAGGTAGCTTTATCATCTGCTCTGCTTTTAATTCCGCAGCAGAAACTGAAGTGATAACATTACTATTCTTTGCAGGCGTTGCAGTGTATTCAATCACACAAGCGGCATTTACACGGCGCAAAACCTCAACACTTAAATCAGTTTTTGCATTATGAGCTTCATCAATGATTACCAAAGGTCGATGCCAATTCAAAAGATTGGCAAAAGAAATTTTAATTTTTTCATCTTCCCATTTTTCCATGCCTTCGGCATTACTTGGAATATTGCTAAAATGAGGTTCTAAGCTCTCATCATGGTCGTAAGCTTTGCGTCCATCCGTATTATCAACACGTAACGATGCAAAAGTTGAGATCACAATACACACAGAATGAGAAATATCTTGAGGACGAATTTGTCTAAAGTCAGCAATATCAAACACTCTAAATCTGCCATCAAAAGCCTTTTCTAAAACTTGATAATTTGTATGATCAGGACTTTGTAAAGTTTCTAAAGTTTGTGATTTTATGGTATTAGTCGGTACTAGCCACAGCGTAAGAGGGTATTCATTTTCAATAAAAGCTTTACCAGCAATAGCAATAGTATGGGCGGAAAGCAAAGTTTTTCCACCGCCAGTAGGCAAACGCAGACAAACATAAGGAACATTGTCTAAACCGCTCAATGGTTGAAACGGTTTAAAATTAGCACCATAGTAACACTTATATTGAGTTTTATCGTAAGCCTGATTTACAGTTTCAAAACGACAAGACTCAAGAAAGCTACTAAGAGTTTCGAGAGATTTCTCCTGATAGTTTTTTAACCTAATCATAATTACCTTGCCTTTATGTCATATGGAGTTTGCTTGAAAATAATTTGATTTTCTTCAAGACGTAACCATCCGAGACGACTTGTTTCGCCATAAATTACTTTTATACCGTTGAATTTTAGCAAAGAGGCTAGAACTTTTGTTGTGAGAACATTGCCACCAGAAATGCTCTTATCACCCAAGATGCCATTGTAGAGTAAATAATAAGCAATGTCATTATACACACCAAGAAAAGGAGATTTGTCTTTGGGATTTAGAGGAGTCTTTGTCTCTGAAAACCAGATATGAGCCGCTAGATGTTCAAATCTAATATTTTTGTTGATCCTCCCGTCTTCATCAAAAATAGTTTCGCCAAGACGATAGAAACGAAAACTGCCACCGCCTTGCCACTGGACTTCTTTAGAAATTCCACCTTGCTCACCATCAATAACTTTTTGTAACCGAACGGCACAATGAGTTTTAGCATGTTCGCCCATTTCAATACCAATCCAGCGGCGGTTCATTTTATGAGCAACGGCAGCCGTTGTGCCTGAGCCTAGAAAGGAATCAAGGATGAGGTCGTTTTCGTTCGTGGCTAAGGTTAGAATTCGATGAATTAGTTTTTCTGGTTTTTTACCGTTAGGCAAAGAAATGCTTCCTTCTTTTGTTAAATTCTTTGTCTCACTTGCAAAATTCCAGTATGTTCCTTGCGCTTCTTTTTTACAGAGCTGGCCATCTTTTTCTTCTGAAACATCATGCAGCCATGCGAAAAGCCTAAATTTATTGCCTTTGTAAAACTGTTCATAGAGTTGCCCTTTATTTTTACCAGTTTTGGGAATGTACTCTATGGAGTGCAAATCTTCTTTGCTCCCTAATTCTATAGCCTTTTTCATTACCCTAGGTCTAATAGAGCTTTGAGGCATGGCAGTTTGGAAAATTTTCTTGGCATAGGTTTGATATGCTGCTGTTTCCGATAAACCTTCATCTTTCATAATTTGGTTTATCGATTTAATGATGGGATTCTTTCTGCTGTATATTTTTATTTCATTTCCATCGCCATCAACAGTTGATCCTATATATTCTTTATATCCCTCATAAACTAAGGCAGTTGTATATTTCCAACTCTTCCCTTCCTCTATATAAGTCTGTACTAATTCAGAAATTGGGATGTAGTCATAGACACCTTTAAACGAAGAAAATGCTAAATAATTTTTCGCATAAAGATGTATATATTCTATATTCTTTTTTAGCTTTTTATCTTCTCCTCCACCTGACGCACCTGCAACATTTTTCATATTAATGGAAATCGTATTAATAAAATTATTGCGTCCAAAAACTTCATCCATAAGAACTCTTAAATACGGTTGCTCAACATCATCTATCTGAACAAAAACAACTCCATCCTCTGTCAATAACTCCCTCAACAACTCTAAGCGAGGATAAATCATATCAAGCCATTTCGCATGCTCTAAATTATCATCATAATGCTCAAAAGCACTGCCTGTGTTGTAGGGGGGGGTCGATGTATATACATTTCACTTTACTGGCATAATAAGGCAACAATGCCTTTAAAGCTTCAAGATTATCTCCTTGAATTAACATATTTCTGGAAGTTTCTTCACCGTAAGAAAGCTTAGCATCAACTTCAAGAAGGCGGTATGGTACTCTATTCGCCTTCTTGATTGTTTTTTCTCTGTCTAACCACTGTAAAATCGGCATTACGTCTCTTTACCTTTATTATTTCTATTGCAGCAAAGTAATGCAAGACATAGAGCAAAATTTATCTACCATAAATATTTTTTATAATCATTTCAAAATTGAATATTCACCTCTTTTTTTTAAGTAATTCAAAATGATGCAATTCTTTACCTAATGCAACCTAATTGTGATATGGCTACACTAATCCGGACAGTGTTATTAACAAATAAACATAAAGGAATTAGGAGTAAAGAGAATGCCTCACTACTTAGATTATACTTAGATTAGGTAAGTAGTATAACACACTTTTATTGCTTGAACTATATTAAAATTAGGGATGCTTCAGTCAGGGCAATTTAAAAGTCTCAACCACTGCTTGCAAATTTTCTCCAAAGCAGGAATTTGTACCGATTGAACATTTCCCTCGTTTCTGTAATTTTATCTGAGACGGTTTTGATTATTTGAATGCTCAGACTACGTAGTAAATACATTACAAATGGCGTATTTCTAACGCTAATGGTTGATTTATCCTCAAGAAAAATAGTATCTTTTACCCCATTTAAATTATTTTCACACGACCAGTGACTTCGATTTAATTTTAGTAAATTCTCAGGATTATAGCTTTTATCCAAACTTTGTAACCATATAAGCAACTTCTGAAGTGCCAGATTTTGGATCATTTTTATACTCTCTAAATCGAGTAATCTTACATAATTGTTTAATATTTTTATGGCCATCTAAATATTCCCATGGCATGTCAATAACTTCTATAGATCTTTGTTCTATGCGACCATGAACGCAATCAACCGATTCTTGAAAAAATTTAATTTGTAACTTTTTTTCGGGCGCTTCGTTAAATAATTTTTCTGTATGGTACATTAAATTTACTTCATTACCTTTGAGACTAATCGCAAGATCTGCTTCTTGTTTAACAATTTCTTCAAGTATTTCCTCATGAGTAAAGGCAGCATCGGCTGTAATAATTGCATCTTTTATATTACCCTTTGCAAGTAATTTTAGCATAGCATGATATTCATCCTTGCCTTCAATCACTTCATATCCAACAGTTGCATTGTTTTTATTGTCAAACATTGTCAAAATCTGAGCTTGTATTTTATCACCAAAACAATTGCTTTTTTTTTAGGAATTTACCATCAATATGCAATATTGGACGATTTAAATTTTTAGCTAAATCACTCATTACTTTAGCAATATCGTCGCAATCAACTTGCCGCAATATTATAGTCAAATTGCTATAACACAAAAGCTTACCTTTGTAAAAACCAAGATCAATTAAGGCCTTCTTGCCCAATGTTTTAGCCCATCTGTGTATGGTAGCTAAGTTATTTGTGCCACATAATAATCCAGCCAACACCAATCGCAAAACCGAGGAAAGCCTATGTCTTTTACCTTGTGGTTTTCTACAGTCTTTGACTGTAGCTAAAAATTTCGTTATACTCATCACCGCCTCATTACTTGTAGTTGAAAATCTTTGTAATGAGGTATTTATCACATTTCTCCTTATATCGCAACGCTTATAAGCCGACTTTTAAATTGCCCTATGCTTCAGTTGAGATACGATCGTTATTCAAGTTTAGTTATCAACTTCACAACATCAACAATATTACATTATTTTTGCCATTAAGGTAATTAGTGATGTTAGCGATGTTTTACTAGTGCCGCAATTTTTATTTTTATAGCCTTTGTCCCAAATGAGCTGAGTTCCGAGTTCGATGTTTTTCCAAGCTTCAATAGAGTAGTAGGCTTGGATTCTTTGTTCCGGTAAACCTCTTCCAAGATCGTTTCCTTTTATATTAACAGCTTGAGCTGATTTCTGATAATTAATCCCAACTAGATTTTGTTTTCCGCCAAAAGCTCTAAATTTATAACCAATATCTAATAAAGTTGCTGCTGGTTTTGCTCCAGATGTTTTCCAAGCTACGTCGGTTTTATCGAATTTTTTTAGAGCAGAAGTGACCTGAATAGTTGTGTAAAAGTCAAAAATTTGTTTTTTTATAGTGAACCTAATGCCAGGAACTGGTTTCTTATATGAACGAGCTCCGAAATTACTGATTTTTGATTTTGTCAGTAAAACTGAAAACTGAAAAATTTAAGCCATTTTCAGGAGGCGTATATCCTACCGTAACACCTAGCGCTTGAATTTGCGTAAGTAATTGTGTCAAGGTTGCTGGAATTATGTTAGGATAATATTGGCCATAATTAACGTACTGAATACCGACTTTTGCAAAATAAGGTGAGAAGTCTTGGTTGGCAAACACTATGTG
The DNA here is from genome assembly GCA_947505405.1 of Rickettsiales bacterium. Lineage (GTDB taxonomy): Bacteria > Pseudomonadota > Alphaproteobacteria > Rickettsiales > Rickettsiaceae > Megaera_A. The sequence goes on along the minus strand of CANNHR010000076.1, from coordinate 334 downwards.
TGCCTAGTCAATTTTATCATATTTATTGAATCTGGAAGGATCATTTTTACCTCCATAACCACATGCAAAGCAATGACCAGGACTAGGAGCAAAGTTTAATCCAATATTTGCTGTTGCCATTCATTTAAATTTAATACTACACATAATGCGAATTTTGGTACGCAGAATGTGCTATACGTATTTTTTTTAGCAAATCTCGTGCTTTTATTCTGGTCAATATTACTAGCTATTAATTCACTAACAATTAATCCAGAGAAGTTTATTCTATTCTATCAACTTTGAATTTATCTCCATAAAGAATTGCTTGATTGCGATTTAAAACTGTAGAGTTTAT
>CANNHR010000075.1 GCA_947505405.1 Rickettsiales bacterium | reverse complement strand
TTTCCTATCCACGCAACAAAGCCTTCCCGCGCCAGGCGGGAATCCAGTCTTTTAGCCGTTTTGCCATGGATTCCCGCGCCTCGCGCAGAATGACAATAAGAGATAGGAAAACCTCTGTAAGGCATTTCCGACGGAGAGACTATCTTCTTTCTTTTCACGAGATCCTAGGCCAAAGGCAAGCGCAAACTTCAAACAAGTTCAGGATAACTTTTGTCGCCTTACAATCCTCTTGCTTAAACCTAGTCAGCAAAATACTTGATTTTTATTCCGGACACTAGTGAGTCTTCGCGGGAATGACATTTTGTACATATATCGTCGTTTTCTTATGGATTTTAATAGAAAAAAGGCGCTAAAAAGCGCCTTTTCATTCATATAATTTAGTGATAAAAATTATTAAATAACATTTACAAGTTTATAGTCTTTCTTTGTAACGAACTCTACTTTACCTGCCATTGTAGCGAATAAAGTATGATCTTTGCCCATTCCTACATTTTTTCCAGGACGAATTTTTGTACCGCGTTGGCGAACAATGATATTACCAGAAATCACTGGTTGACCATCGCCTTTTTTTGCACCAAGCCTTCGACCAGCTGAGTCGCGACCGTTTTTGGAACTACCACCAGCTTTTTTGGTTGCCATTTTGTTCTACCTTATTTTTTTACTATATCTAATATTTTCAACTCAGTAAGAGACTGTCTGTGACCATTTTTACGACGATAATGTTGGCGTCTTTTCTTTTTGAAGATAATGATCTTATCGTCTCTAAACTGACTGATAATCTCCGCAGTCACGCTTGCACCCTTGACTATTGGGGTACCTATGAATGACGGCTTAGAGGATTCACCAAGCATTAGGATCTGATCAAGCTCAATTTTGCTGCCCAGAGTTCCTTCAATTTTTTCGACTTTAATTATGCTGTTTTTTGCAACTTTATATTGCTTACCACCTGTTTTTACAACTGCAAACATATCGGCAAATTCTCACGTAAAGATTAAAATAATCGCTATGCAGTATATATCTAATTCAAATCAAGTCAATAATAATTTGAAAAATACAGCTAAATCTTTCAAGCTACCTCAAGAGCAGATTTTGAGACTTCTCCAGTAATAAATTGGCGCAAGTTGTCATTATCTGTATTATCAATATCACTCATTTTTCCTGACCAAACAATTTTTCCTTCAAACAAAAAGGCAACTTCTTTGCCAATTTTCCTTGCACTTTGCATATCATGCGTAATGGTAATGGTCGTGGCACCAAGTTCGTCTCTGATCTTAACTATCAGATCGTTTATAACGTTAGACATGACGGGGTCTAAGCCGGTTGTTGGTTCATCAAAAAATATTACTTTTGGATCTATGCATATAGCTCTTGCAAGCGATACTCTTTTTTGCATACCGCCCGACAGCTCAGATGGATAAAGATTTAAGATTTTAGCTGATAAACCAACAGAATGTAATTTTTTGCTAGCCAATTCTCTCGTATCTTTTTTAGTAAGTGAATGTAATTTTTCAGCATAAAATGTAATATTTTGCGCAACAGTCAGTGAGTCAAACAAAGCTCCTGCTTGAAACAGATATCCACAATTTTCCAGCATCTTCAAGCGATCTTTGTAAGACATACCTATGGACTCATTGCCTTCATACAAAATACTGCCTGAGTCTGGTGTTAATAGCCCAACCATCGTCTTAATCAGAACTGATTTACCCGAACCAGAGCCACCCAGAATTATCAGAGAGCTATCTTTTATTACATCAAGATCAATTCCTTTAAGCACATGATGGTTTCCAAATGCTTTATTTAGCGATCTTATTTTGAATTTTAGTTCATTTTTCATCAGTTAAAAAATAACTCTGTAATTAAATAATTGCTTATAAGAATAAGGATTGAGGAACTCACAACTGCCGCAGTAGTTGCAGCGCCAACCCCCTTTGCTCCTTTATCTGAAAAATAACCATGATAGCAGCTCATGATAGCTATAATAAAGCCAAATGCAACCGCCTTTACTAAGCCCGAGATAACATCCATTGTTTCCAAATATTCCATTGTGCTAATTATATAGCTCGTACTGTTAAATCCAAGCTTATAAGTGCTGATAAGGTAACCCCCCATAACACCGATAATATCACCGACCAATACTAGGCATGGCAGAGTAATAACGGCAGCGATAACCCTAGGGCCAACAAGATATTTTATTGGATCAGTAGACAAAGTAAATAATGCATCAATCTGCTCTGTCACTCGCATAGTTCCAATTTCCGCGGCTATAGAAGCTCCTACCCTTCCTGCAACCATAAGACCCGCCAATACCGGACCAAGCTCCCTTGTGATTGACAAAACAACAACGGTCGCAATCGAGCTTTCCGCCGAGAACCGAGAAAATCCAGTATAGCTTTGCAGAGCAAGTACAGCTCCAGAAAAGAAGGCAGTCATTGCAACAACAGGCAATGAGTAGTACCCAATGGTTATTAGCTGCTTTACTATCAAATCTATATAAAGAGGCCTTTTAGTAAACCCAACCAAAGTCTTAGCGATAAATATCGAAAGAACACCTATTGAGCGAGTAAAATTGATTGATTTACTACCTAGCTGCTGAACTGCTGTAAACATATTTTAATTTTAATGATATTTTTCCTAACTAACCTGAGTTTAATGTAACAAACTCAGGTTAGTATATATCCTCTCTAAGCGATCACCAAGCCTTGTTAAAATTTCGTGAGCATTTGTTTGGGCGATCTTTGCCATTGCATCAGGAGTACAATTATTGCCAATCACCTCAACTTTCTGCCCAAGAAACAGGTCTTTTGCCGGTACTAAGGACACATCTATAATTACTAAATCCATTGAAACTCTGCCAATTACAGGTGCTTTATGACCGTTAATATGAACGGTAAATTTATTGCTTAAACAACGCAAAAAACCATCCGCATAACCCATTGGAATAGTTGCAATTGGGCAACTCTCTCTCCTTGAATTAGTATAAATGCTGTTATAACCAGCCGACTCACCGAAGGGCAATTGATGTATTTGAATGATCGGGGCAAATAATTGAACTGGGTTTTTTATCGTTGCTTCATTTGTCTTTGGGGTGGGATTAATACCGTATATAGCCGCACCCGGCCTTACTAGATCAAATTGGTAATCATGTCCCAGAAAAATACCGCTTGAGTTTGCTAAACTTCTTTTAGCATTAGGAAATTTGTTTGCTAATTTAATAAATTTTTCAAGCTGTTTTTTATTATACAAATTATCTGGCTCTTCCCCACTTGCTAAGTGACTCATAACACATAATACATCGAGTCCTGCAACATCTGTTTGCACCAAATTAGCAGATTCTGCTTCGGGCATTCCTAATCTATGCATTCCTGTATCAAAATGAATAAAACAAGGTAGGGTATGGTTAAGTTTGTTGGCAAATTCTTGCCAAATCCTAATTTGAGCTAGATGGTTTAAAACAGGGACTAAACCATGTTCTTTAAAGATTTTAGTTTCCTCAGCAAACACTCCATTCAAAACATAGATATTTATGTCAGACCCCAGTATCTTTCTTAAGCCCACTCCTTCTTCAATATTGGTTACAAAAAAATGCTTACAGCCCGATTTCTTCAGGACCGGAGAAATTTGCTTCATACCAAGGCCATAGCAATTGGCTTTTACTGATGCTCCAGTTTCAGAATTAGGACATGCTCTACTAAGAGCACAATAGTTCTCTTCTATTATATCTAAGCTTATGTGCAGAGTGCATTTTGAACTACTCATACCTGCGGCTTATCTTGGTAGTATTTGATTAATCTATCTTTGATTTCTGGTATTACGAAAGCAGAAATATCACCGCCCAAACTCACTATTTCTTTTACCAATTTAGAAGAGATAAATTGATTTTTCTCAGACGCTGGCAGAAAAATAGTTTCTATTCTCTCATCTAACCTTGAATTCATACAAGCCATTTGAAATTCATATTCAAAATCCGATACAGCTCTAAGCCCTCTGATTATAAAATGAGCACCTACTTTACTTGCAAAATTTACTAGCAAGCCATCAAAGTTCATTACTTTGACATTTGAGGCTATTCCATATTTTTCCAGATAAAGTGTTGCCATGCGACATCTTTCTTCTATTGAAAACATAGGTTCTTTGGATGTTGAAGACGATATTGCTAAGATCAACTCATCACAAATTCTGCTTGCTCGAGAGATTATGTCCGCGTGCCCATTTGTAATTGGATCAAAAGTTCCAGGGTATAGTCCTATTATTTTATTGGCCATAAATAATGCTTCATTTATATCGTTTCAAGTTAAAGAGTAGATGCGCCTAACTCAAGGCTACATAGTATAACATGCTTATGTATTGTCAAATCTCATTTTGGAAGTAATATTCTGCAACGAAACTATCTAGAGAAATTATATTAAATTCACTTTTTAAAGACAGTAAAGCTTTATCTCCAGTTATCAAATGATCACATTTACCCTTTATGTAGGTCGCTATAACATGATTATCATTTGGATCTTTATCAAAATTATAGCTTATATCCGAAATATCAACAACTGTTGTAAAAAAATATAGATATTCAGTAAATTCTTCTATTTTTTGATCACTCCAACATGTTCTTTTGATAATTTTAGGATATCTCAGAACTTTTTTGATTTCTTCCAATAGCTCCGAGGATGTAACTACCTCTAGAGAGTTGTTTTTCCACTCTTTTATTATCTTACCAACATTATTATTGGGAGTAATAATTCCTGAAATAAAAATATTGGTATCAAGAACTATTTTCATTATTTTTTTCTAATCGTCGAAATAGCTTCGCTGATTAGTAAATCTTTTTCTTGTTCTTGTAGATCAGAGAATGCATCTTGTAATTGGGTAGTAAGTTTTTGAAATCTGTCTTTCATTTTTCTGATTTTCTCAAAAAGCTTCATGTCAATAATAGCAGCAGATGGTTTACCAGCTCTGGTAATTATTATGGTATCATGCTTATACTCAACTTCATTTAAAATTTCACCAAGGTTTTTTCTCAAATTCATTACAGGTTCTGTTTTTATCATAATATTTTATCCTTATCAATTAATCATATTATATTAATTATACTAATTGATGCAAAACATGCAATGTATAATTATAACTCTACTTTCTCAAGCAAACTATTAAGCCGCTTAGAAAATGCACTGACATCATAAACTGGTTCACCTTCTATGATACAAGCCTGGTCATAAAGCAAGTGAACAAGCTCCTTGTTTTGTTCATCCTTATTTTGGCTAATTTTTTTGATTATATGGTGATTAGGGTTAATCTCCAAGATTTTAGCGCTTGCTCCAGCAAGTTGTTTTTGCTCAATTAAATATCTTTCCATGCGTATATCCATCGATCCATCAGCAACTGCTAAACATGCTGGGCTAGATTCTAATTTCTTGGAAATTGTTACATCTTTTACAAGCTTACCTAATGATTCTTTAAAGTATTGGATAAGAGCGGTATAGTCTTCTTCCGTAGGCTTCTCGGAAGAGTTTTCTTGACTAGTCTCTATTGAATTATTGATATCAATATCGCTTCTAGTGACTGACTTTATCTCAATTTCTTTATATCTCCCATTAACGTTTACCCAGAAATCATCCACCGTATCTGTAAACAAAAGAACATCAATATTTTTACTCAAGAATCCTTCAATTTGCGGGTTATTACGTAGCTTTTCTGGATTATCGCCGCTTAAATAATAAATAGTTTTGTCTTCACCAACACAAGAAGCAATATAGTCATCCAGGCTTATCATCTTATCATGCAGCGCGCTCCTAAAAATACACACCTCCAAAAGCTTTTCAGGATCACTAGTTACTTCGCATAGCCCTTCTTTTAAAGCACCACCAAAATTATTCCAGAATTCTTGGTACTTATCGAAATTGGTCTCTTTTTGTTTTTTTAGCTCAGATAGCACTTTTTTGGTAATTGACTTTTTGATCTTCTCCATTAATGCGTTATGCTGTAAGGTTTCACGACTAATGTTAAGTGGCAAATCATCCGAGTCAACAACGCCTCGTAAAAACCGCAAATATTGTGGAATAAGATCTATATTTTCATCACCAATAAACACTCGTTTAATATAAAGCTTTACACGACATTTACGATCTGGATGGAATAAATCAAAAGTTTTTGAACTTGGTACGAATAATAAGTTGGTAAACTCTACTGCTCCCTCGTTACGATTGTGAATAGTTAGCCATGGCTCATCCATTGCATGAGAAACACTCTTATAAAATTCTTTGTATTGCTCATCTGATATTTCAGACTTAGGTCTAGTCCAGATCGCCGATGAAGAATTCACCTGATTTTCGTGGCCATTTTGGTCAACAAAATAAATAGGTACCGCGATATGATCAGAATAGCTCTTAATTATATGTTTGATTCTAAAATGATCAACAAAGCTTTCTTCATCTGCTTTAACATGAAGCACAACTTCTGTACCTCTTGCAAATTCCCTATCGGCATCTGATACAGTATATTCGCCCTGTCCATCAGAATACCAAGTATAAACCTTATCTTCTCCCGCTTTTCTGGAAGTAACAGTAATTTCATCTGCAATCATGAAGGACGAATAAAAACCAACGCCAAATTGCCCTATCAAGTGGCTATCTTTTTTATTGTCACCTGAAAGCTGGTCAATAAAGCGCTGAGTTCCTGATCTGGCTATAGTACCTAGATTCTCGTTTAAATCATCGCGATTCATACCTATTCCCGTATCTCTAACTGTCAGAGTTCTTGCTTCCTTATCTACCGACACTACGATTTTAAAGTCGCTGTTACCATCCAGAAGATTATTATCTGTTTGACTTAAATATCTGAGCTTATCACAGGCATCGGAACTATTAGAAATAAGTTCACGCATAAAAATTTCTTTATTGGTATAAAGAGAATGAATCATTAAGTTTAGCACTTTACCAATTTCAGCATCGAATTTTCTTTTTTCTAGAGTCATGTTGTATCCTCAATTAAACATATTATTTGAAGTTATATAGTGCTTAAGATATAAATTTTAAATAGTTGAGGTTGAATTTAGTAATAAATAATGAGGTTTTATGAGTGCGCCAAGCAAAGTGCGTAAAATTCAATCGGTGGGAATCTGACCTATGCAAAGTCTAACCAACAGCATAGAAGCAACTATTGCATTGCAGGAGG
>CANNHR010000074.1 GCA_947505405.1 Rickettsiales bacterium | reverse complement strand
TAGACTTCTTTCGAAACTCGCTTCTGAGAGAAGATTTGAAGGAGACACGGAACGCAGAACCGCAGCGTACTTTTGGGTACGTGAGGATTCGAGTACCGGATCGACGTACAAATCATCCGCAGAAGTAGAGTTTCGAAAGAAGTCTATTATAATTTAAACTGGAAGCTTGCTGTTAGCTCATCACCACCAAAATAAAAATTGGTTGATCTGTACTCGTTACTCCAGTCAAGTTTACTATTGATATAAGTAACAAACTCAGCAAGAGCAGCCCCTGCTATGACTTGCCCAGTTGTGTGTTCTTTTGCTTTTATTCTGCTATATCCAGTAACTGCAGCTGTGAGATATAAAGGGATGGAGATGTATTTATAATCTTCGGAAAAAGTTCTGACATAAGCGGCTGCAGCCCAGGCCGAAGCAGTGTGGCCGGAGGGCATACCCTCAAAGCGATCTTTCTTACCTTCAATACGAGGCCTCTTGCTCGGCTGCCACTTGTTCTTATCGGCTATTAGTTTGACACTATGCATGGTAACCCATGTTTGGCTATAAATTAAAGCAAAATGACCAAACCCTTTTTCTTGTGAAGAAAGACCACTTGCAAAAACTGGGTTTATTATTTGCATGTAATCGCCAAAACTTCTTAATGGACTCTTTCTTGAGTTTGCAGCAATAGCTGACATCATATTGATAATTATAGAACTTGCAACAATTACCGGCAGAACGAATTTCTTTAGAATTTTCATAATAACGCCAGTTTTGGATAAGAGATACGTCATTCAAGTTTTGAAACAAGAATGACGTGGTATAGTAAATCACTTAGCATTAGGCGCATTTGTTAATACACTCTATGTCATTCCCGCGCAGGCGTGAATCCAAAAAGCCAGCTATCAAGCTGGATTTCCGCGCCTCGCGCAGAATGACAAATCACGTGTTGCACAAAACACTAAGTGATTTACTATAGTAGTTAAAAAGTTAATGTGTAGCAATGGTAAACTTATTTAGAATCCCATGCCACCCATACCGCCCATACCGCCCATGCCACCAGACATACCACCGCCAGCATGTGAATCTTCTTTTACAGTCGGATCAGCTATAATTATTGCTTCTGTAGTAATGATCAATGAAGCAACTGATGCAGCATCAATTAAAGCTGTACGCACTACCTTAGTTGGATCGATAATACCGGCTTTGAACATGTCTACATAATCCATATCTTGAGCGTTAAAACCCATTGTAGTCGATTTAGAATCCTCAAGTTTGCCCACGACAATAGCTCCATCAACCCCAGCATTTTCGGCTATCTGACGAAGAGGCGATTGCATTGCTTTCTTAACAATATTTACTCCAGCTTGCTGATCTTCGTTGGGCGCTTTTAAATTATCTAACACTCTAGCTGCATAAAATAAAGTCGCGCCTCCTCCAGCAACCACTCCTTCTTCTACAGCCGCTCTTGTGGCATGCAACGCATCTTCTACGCGATCTTTTCTTTCTTTAACTTCAATTTCCGTTGCACCACCAACTTTCAGAACAGCAACACCGCCCACTAGTTTCGCAAGTCTTTCTTGTAGTTTTTCTTTGTCATAATCAGAAGACACTTCATTAATTTGTTGACGGATTTGTGAGCATCTTGCTTCTATATCAACTTTTTGACCAGCTCCATCAACGATTACAGTATCTTCTTTTGAGATTTTAATTTTTTTAGCACTTCCTAGCATCGAAAGACTTACATTATCAAGCTTCATGCCTAAATCTTCACTGATTAACTGGCTGCCAGTAAGTATAGCTAAATCCTCTAGCATCGCCTTTCTTCTATCACCAAATCCAGGAGCTTTAACTGCTGCTACCTTCAACCCGCCTCTCAATTTATTGACCACCAGAGTTGCAAGAGCTTCTCCTTCTACATCTTCAGCAATTATGAGAAGTGGCCTTGACGATTGAACTACCGCTTCAAGGACTGGAAGCATTGGCTGCAAACTTGAAAGCTTTTTTTCGAAGATTAAAATATATGGGTTATCAAGCTCAGCTATCATTTTTTCAGGATTAGTAACAAAATATGGGGAAATATAGCCCCTGTCAAACATCATTCCTTCCACTACTTCAACTTCAAAACCAAAGTTTTTAGCTTCTTCAACAGTAATCACCCCTTCTTTGCCAACTTTTTCCATCGCTAAAGCAATTTGCTCACCAATTTCTTTATCGCCATTTGCAGATATTGTACCAACTTGTGCTATTTCCGCTTTAGAACTAATAGGCTTGCTTGCTTTCTTTATTTCCTCAAGTAAATGAACTACTGCAAAATCAATACCTCTTTTTAAGTCCATAGGATTGAAACCAGCAGCAACAGCTTTGTTGCCTCCTTTGACAATTGCTTGAGTTAGGATAGTAGCAGTCGTAGTACCATCACCCGCTACATCAGCGGTTTTGCTTGCAACAGACTTAACAAGTTGCGCACCAAGATTCTGCATCGCATCTTTTAACTCTATTGCTTTGGCAACAGTTACTCCATCTTTGGTCAACCGAGGAGCTCCGAAAGATTGTTCTATCGCAACATTACGCCCTTTTGGGCCAAGAGTTATCTTTACTGTATCTGCTAGAATATTAACGCCCTTGATCATTTCTTCACGAGCTTTACTACCGTATTTAATTTGTTTAGCCATAATTCTCTTCTCCTAAAAATATAAATATATAAATATTAGTACTATACCAATTCCAAAATTAAAATAAAGCTGACGTTTTGCTTCGCATTAAACAAATGTGATTTAAGTGGCGAGCGCCCGGAACCTATAATTTATAGGTGAGGACGTGAGATTCGCGCAAAATCGCAATTGTATGTTTAATTGAAGCTTGCGCTTTGCTTCGCATTTCGGACTTGGTATTATTTTACGATAATCCCCATAACATCACTTTCTTTCATAATTACAAGGTCCTTGCCATCTATCTTTACTTCTGTGCCACCCCATTTGCCATACATTACTGTATCACCAACTTTTACTTCCAATGGAACCAGCTGGCCATCTTTATCTCTAAGACCATTTCCGACCGCAACGACTTTACCTTGCATTGGTTTTTCCTTTGCAGTATCAGGAATAATAATCCCTCCCGTAGTTTTTTCTTCACTTGCTAGTGGAGAAACAGCTATTCGATCATGTAGTGGTTTAAAATTCATCTTGAACCTCGAAAATATAGTTAAATTACGCTTGCAGTTGTTATATATGATCGCTTGAAAATTACTTCAAGAGCAAATGACAAATTTTTTTTATATTTATATGTAGCAGATCATATATATAATTTTATCATCTCTAAATTCCAGCGTTCTTTTAAGTCATTACCTAAAAAGTCGTCAGTATATCGATACTTTTCTATATATTTGATAGCATCAAGGACAAATGCTAATTCAATAACTATGAACTGGTTATCAGTTACACATTTCAACCATTCAGACAAGCTATGCGTTGAGATTTCTCTGAGCGAGCTAGTATAGAGGTCAAGTATCTTCGGGCGTGGAATAAAACAATTTTTCATGAGGGTTGTACACCTAGTTTAATTATAAGGTGCTAGGGGCTTTACCAAGTCGTAAAAACAACCCCTATTACACTTCGTACCAGAGTACTTATATGTAATAGACCCCTAGCCTAAACTAGGTTTAACTAGATGTTTGTAACGATGTGGTAAAGCACCGATAGCTTGTCGAGTTTATAAAAAATAATTGAGATAAGCAAGAAGTTTTATAAATAATTACTTGCTTAACAATACCTGAAACACGACACACCATCAAAATAGTTTCTCAAGCTCAAACTTATACAGTGTAAGTACATTAGCTAGGGAAGTAGATTTAATATATTTTCTTGCCAAAGACTTCATTGCATAATTTATCTTATCAGATCTTCTTAAAGTTTCTCTGCTAAGAGCCATCAGCAATTCAGATGTAAGATTTGAGAATATTTCAGGATTTTCTTTTGAAAAATTATATATAGATTTCAGATTGTTATAAGAGCTAAACTTGCTGTCAGAGTTATCCTGTCGATCAACAATGCTAGTAACATTTTCCTCTAGTAATGCAAACTTAGTATATTTTGCACATCTAAGAGAAAGCGACATATTCTGTGTATAAATACTGCTATCAGCTCTACCGATTTTATCGAGTAATTTGCTATGTACTATGCTACCAGATCTGCCAACATTACGTATTACACTTATCTTCCCCGAAAGTATCTCATTGATTGGATTTTGAATGATTCTGCATACACCAGCTGGTTTAGTGCTAGTTGGTATGCTTCTTGTCACAAGTCCAATTGCAACCTCAGTTCCTAGTTTTAAGCATGCTTCCATAAGTACAGATGTGGAATCTGCTTGTAAAATCTCATCACCTTCAATAAAGTGAATATAATCACCAGTGGCCAAGCTTATGGCTTTGTTGCCACTTATCGTCGGACCTTGCATTTCTTGAGTGATGATTGTCGTCCTTGGAATGTCATTTACCTCTCTCTTAAGTAAACTAAGCGAGTTGTCCGTACTACCATCATCAACAAAAATAAATTCCTTACGAAAATTACCCTCTATTTTTTTCAACGAATCAACTAATTTAGTAATATTGGATTCGTTATTATGAATAAGGACTATATAAGTACATCTTAGCATGTTATATTTACTCTATCTTTTAGATAACAAGGATTATACTTTTACAATTCTTGCTATGCAAGGATATGAAAGTATTTGCCAGTAAATTTAGTTTTTTAGTTATTTGTAGATGATAAAAATAAGTTGTTATAAAACAAAGCAGGATCTATTATCGAAAGCCTTTTGTCAACTGGCTCAAAAGTGCTATTACAGCTCTATTAATACTTGTGTTATTACTAATAATAGTGACTTTACCATGGAACTGGATAGAGTGTTATGGACTTACTCAAAAAAACACTTCATTCCCCATGCAACAAAGCAAGATCCTCTCCCTCAAGAGCAACCTATCTATATAACCCACTCTATAGAAAACCCAAACAATTCAAAAATCATTATTCTTGTAAATCCTACAGAAGAAAATTTACTTGAGCTATTTGCAAGCACCAGCCATATTGATCCCCAAACTCTTGAGAAAATAATGATAATTTTTGATGACATTCAGAAAATACAATTCTCTGAAATAAAGACTCTATTACTTAAAACTAAACTTAACGATTCTGAGATAAATCTATTCGAACAATCAAATAATGGACTTTGGCAAGCAATTTTATAACAAGATTTAAACTTATAGTTTAAATGATGATAAAAATGCAATAAGTCAATAACTCTACTCATATAAGAATTCACCCTTTTATGTTAACCATACTTGTCTAACTTTTTGTTATAGTATACAATCTACGTATCGGGATTTTGGTATTTTGTAATGTCTCAGCGAAGCTGGTTGTTTTAAATTATGGGTAGAGTACTAATCGTTGAAGATAACGAACTAAATTTGAAGTTGTTTCACGATCTTCTTACTATTCAAGAGCATGAAGTAGTGATTTCGAGAGGCGGTCTTGACATTATTAATCTTGTCGAAAATACCAAACCAGATCTCATTCTCATGGATATTCATCTTAATGGCGTTTCTGGAATCGATTTAATTCAAACTCTAAAAAAAAACCAAAGCACTAAACATATACCAATAATAACTGTAACCGCCTTCGCAATGAAAGTTGATGAAGCAAGAATTTCTAAGTCAGGTTGTGATATGTACCTGTCTAAACCAGTGTCTATTGACAAATTTTTTAAAGCAATTGAAGAATTCATACCTTCTGCCAAGAGATAAGTAAATTATGACAGCAACCGTCCTAGTAGTAGACGACCTAGAACCAAACGTAAAATTGCTGGAAGCAAAATTACTTAGTGAATACTATACTGTTTTATCTGCAAGCAGTGGGGCAAAAGCGCTTGAACTACTTAATCAGAATAGCGTAGACATAGTTCTGCTCGATGTTATGATGCCAGAAATGGATGGTTTTGAGACTTGTAAACAAATTAAATCTAATCCCGAAACAACACATATACCAGTGGTAATGGTTACAGCTCTTTCAGAGATTGAAGACAGAGTAAAAGGTCTTGAATCTGGGGCAGATGAGTTCCTTACAAAGCCAATTAATGATACCGCTCTATTTGCCAGAGTTAAGTCATTAACCCGTATGAAAACTGTTATAGACGAACTTAAGCTAAGAAATAAAACTAATGAGGAGCTAGGTGGTCAAATAGTAGATCTTAAAGATAATTTTACTGATAGTAAAATTTTATTACTAGATGATGACGTAATTCAGGCAAAAAATATAAAAGCAAACCTCGAGCCTATCACCCAACAAGTTCAAGCGCTCTCTAATACTGACGAAATAGACTCTCTTGGATCATTCATACCAGATCTAGTAATAATTAGCTGTCAAATGGATGTAGGGGACCCACTGAGAATAGGCGTTATGCTTAGATCAAAACCAGTATTTAAAAACTCTGTCATAATGCTTCTGGCTGAAGAAGAAAATATTCCAATGGTAATAAAGGGCATGGATCTTGGAATTAATGATTATTTTATCTACCCGGTAGATAAAAGTGAACTTAAAGCAAGGGTTAAAACGCAACTTCGAAGAAAACAGTATCAAGATAATCTTAGATCTGAGCTTGAAGAAAGTTTTGATTTATCAACTAAGGATGGGCTGACAGGAGTTTTTAACAGAAGATATTTTGATATACATATCCAACAAATGACAGAAAAAGCTAAATCCTCTGGCCAGAAATTGTGCCTGATGATGCTAGATATGGATCATTTTAAAGATGTAAACGATACTTACGGTCACCCTGCTGGAGACGCTGTGCTCAAAACCTTGACCCAATCATTAAAGTCTTCCTTTAGAGTAACTGACCTAATCGCTAGATATGGAGGCGAAGAATTTATGGTTCTTTTAGGAAACCTCAATATTGAGCAGGGAGCACTAGTTGCAGAAAAAACTAGAGCAACCATTGAAGCTATTGACTTCATCATACCAGACCATAGCCAACCACTAAAGAAAACAACCTCAATAGGAATTGTTGAATTCAAACCTCTCGAATCCGCTCAAGATTTTGTCAATCGAGTGGATAAAGCACTCTACGAAGCAAAAGAAACGGGGCGCAATAAAGTTGTAGTTGGTTGATATAATAGTAAATTAAGGTATATAGAAAATCGCAATATTGTTACAGGATCCTCTTCCATTGCCCCAAGATCCCTGGTCAAGCCTGAGATGACTTCATAGTCCTTCCGTCAGAACTCTTACACGTGAATAAATAAAAGGGATACGAGATAAAACTTTATTGTAAGATCCATAAGAAAACGACGATATATGTACAAAAATATTATGGAAT
>CANNHR010000073.1 GCA_947505405.1 Rickettsiales bacterium | reverse complement strand
GGGAACCTGCGGCTGGATTACCTCCTTAAAGACTAAATGACACTGGATAACATTAACTAGTTATTCATTTAGCAAAGTGGTGTTATGTGGTGTACAGTCAAAAATTAGCTGTCACTACCTTTAACTTCTTATTTGTATTTGATATTTCTTCTTCAACAACAGTGTTCTTACTTAAAGTGTTCTTATCATATTTTTTAAAAGTCAGACCGGACTTTACCAGGTATCTCGGCCAATGGAAGAAGATCCTAGGCCAAAGGCAAGCGCAAGCTTCAATCAAGTTCAGGATGACTTTATTTCATGATTAGTCATACCGAGCTTGACCAGGTATCTCAGGTAGTGGAAGGATATGCTAGGCCAAGAGGCAGGCGAAAGAGCTTCAAACAATCAGCATAAAAATAATTGATTCAGCATGACTGTTGATGGTCTTGCAAATAACATATTATTATCCTTAGTGATTAGGATAGTTTTGCTATTGTGTTTTATCTAGAACTATTAAAGATAAGATATGATGAATAAACATTATGTGCACTCTGCGTTCCAAATATTGAAATTAAGAGCAAGAATTTTAAACCTCAACTCACAATACTTACGACGTGAATTATATCCAGAAAGAAATATATTATATAATTTAGATAATAGACTTGCCGTATTACTTAAATCTTTAGACAAATATGATTTTATAAAGCGTATATCAAGTGGCTCTGCACTTTTTGTGGGTGAAGGAAATTTTAGTTTTGTATATACACTTGCAAAAATGCAGAGACAGCTAGGCAACATTATAGCTTCTACCTATGAAAAATACACTGCACTATCAGATTTTTCTAAACATAATTTGAAATTGTTAGAAAAAATTGGGGTACATGTATTACAAGATGTAGACGCAACTAAGCTACATAAAACTTTTAATGAAGGATCGTTTGACACTATTATTTTTCAATTTCCTCATACTGGAAATAGAGAATCAGTAAATAACCTAAATCCCAATTATGTTTTGGTACGTGATTTTATAATATCAGCATATAGAATATTAAAAATGCATGGTATAATTTTGATTACTGTAGTAGATAATGATTATTATAATAATATCTTTAAATTTGGCGAAATAGCAGAACTTTGTGGTCTATCAACACCTATTAAATATGTTTTTGATCCCGATGATTATCCAGGTTACATACATACTATGGCTCATCGAGAAGGAAGCGCTATAGATGAGTACGATCAGTTTGCAACATGGGAATTCCAAGTATGAAACAGTTTGATATGTTTGAACAAGCAGATGAACAAAATATTTCTGGATTAAGGTACATAGAAAATTATATTACACCTATGGAAGAGTCTGCTCTGATTGGTATTATAGACAAACAAGAGTGGAATACTGAGTTAAAACGCAGAGTACAGCATTATGGGTATAAATATGACTATAAGAGTAAAAAATTGGATCACTATTACCTTGGTTCAATTCCAAATTGGTTGACTAGCTTATGTAATAGGTTGCTGAATGAAGGTATTTTTCATATATTGCCTGATCAGGTTATTGTGAATGAATATTTACCAGGTCAAGGTATCGCGCCGCATATAGACTGTATACCGTGTTTTGGCTATACAGTATGTTCATTAAGTTTGGGTTCCACTTGTGTTATGGAATTAACAAAAAGTGTTTTAACAAGGCGTTATTTACTTGAACCCAGAAGTTTACTCATATTATCAGATGAGGCACGATATTTGTGGAGACATAGTATCATTGCGAGAAAACAGGACAGGTATGATGGATTTGTTATAGAAAGAAAACGAAGAGTGTCTTTGACTTTTAGAAAGGTTTTACCTTAAATTGCTAGTCTAGGCTAATTTTATTGAAAAGTAGCCAAAAACTGGTATTTAAAGTATTTAATCTGGATAACCATCCGGATTAAATAGTCTCTCCGCCGGAAATGCCTTACAGAGGTTTTTCTATCCCTTATTGTCAGTTATGATAAAACGGCTAAAAGACTGGATTCCCGCGCTTCGCGCAGAATGACAAAAAAGAGAGCTGGAATAATATCGAGAGGCTGTTTTATGCAAAAACATTCTCAGCAATTCCATAATATTTTTGTACATATATCGTCGTTTTCTTATGGATCTTATAATAAAGTTTTATCTCGTATCCCTTTTATTTATTCACGTGTAAGAGTTCTGACGGAAGGATTAAATACACGTATGATTCAAAAAGACAAATAATTAGAGTCAGTGATATTTCTGCTTTTGAGGATTTTAAAATATTCTTACTATTAAAGTAACTAGCGATGTTAAAGAAGTTTTGCCGGTTCCACGACTTTTCTTTTTATAGTCCTTATCCAATATAAGATGGACTCCAAACTCAATATTTTTCCAAGCTTCAATTGTATAATCACCTTGAATTCTATGTTCAGGTAATCCGCATCTGAGGTTAGTGCCTTTAATATTAACAGCTTGTGTAGACCGTTGATAGCTAGCTCCTATTCGATTTTGCTTTTCTCCAAATGCTTTAAAGCGGTAACCAATATCTATTAAGGCAGCTGCTGGCTTTGCCCCACTTTCTTTCCAATTGACATCGCCTTTATGAAACTTTGTTAGCGCTGAGGTAATTTGAATTGTTGTATCCCAGTTTAGAATTTGTTTTTTTGTGCTAAAACTTAATCCAGATACTGCCTTTCTATAAGATTTATTTAAAGGATTCAATTCCTTTCCACAACATGTAGAATTTGAGGAGATAATGTAATTCACGGAACTTGCTATATTGCGTAGCCAATCTAAAGTTATTTCTGTTTTACCTAACTCATCATCAATGATATAACCGACCTGAGTACCAACATTACTAATTTTCATAGTTGAGCCTCTTTTAGTTTTGTCAGTAAAACTAAAAACTGAAGCATTCAATCCATTTTCTTGATTAATATATCCTAAGGTAATCCCTGCTGCTTGAGTTTGAGTGAGCAATTGTGTGAATGTAGCAGGAATAGAATTTGGTGAATAATGACCATAGTTTAAATAGTGAATACCAATTTTTGCAAAATATGGAGATTGATCAAGATTAGCAAACATAATATTAGCTTCATCAATTTTTTCATATTTAGTAAAACGAAAAGCATCATTTTTACTTCCGAAACCACAAGCTGAGCAGGTAGTAGTGGGAGCAAAGTTAAATCCAGTATGCACTGTTGTCCATTCATTCATATTTGCAGCTGCATATAGATTTACTCGCGGAACACAAAAAGTACTGTAGTGTTTGTTGCTATCAAATCTTCCACTTTTATTCTGATCGTGATCGCTAGCTATTAATTCACTCATGAATAGTCCTGATAACTTTATTTTATCAAATTGTTCTGTGTCTAAATAAACTATAGATTGGTTACGTTTTAAGGCAATAGAGTTTTGGGTTGATAAGTTGCTAGCATTCGCTACTGTCACATTATAAAATAATAAAACTGCTATTATATAAGCAATATTAAATTTATGCATAAATTTGATTTTCCTAATCTCTAACGTACAGATGACTCTAATAAAAAACAATAAAAGGTTTTTCAAATTAATCAACTCACTATTTTTATCTCTTGCAAACAAACACGATTTGAGTAATAAATGGCTCATCAATCATTATTTAGCAATTTCTCTTCTTTAGCATTATGTGTATTGCGTTTATGAGCAAGGAAATGCGCGATTAAAGGGAAATTAACGCCCAATAATACAGATAATATGCCAATAAGGTGGAATGGTTGCAATTCTTCTCCAAGGATTGTAACTGCCATAATTGATGTGAACAAAGGGGCGAGATAAAATAATATGGCTGAAATATTTGGCCCAATTTTTACTATACTTATGTTAAGTGATGTCATTCCAATGATTGAAACTCCAAACCCTAAACAAAAAATAACGCTTATATTGACTATAGTTGGTTCAAATACATGTTTTAGATAGAATATATCTAATAAATATAATGGACAGATTAAGGCCGTACCTATCAAGAAAGTAGAGTAGACAAAACTACGAAATGATAAGTTAGTAGGTTTATACTTAACTGCAAATACATAAATTGTCCAACATAATGTCGCAGCAAGCGCTATAAAATCTCCAACATTGTTGAATAAAGCTGACACACCTCGCAAAATATTACCATGACTCAAAATAATTAATACACCTATAAATGAAAATATTATCGAATAAAGATGTGATTTACGTAATTTCTCTCGGTTTATGATTACCCCTAAAGCTAATACTACCATAGGAAAAATACTGACAATAATAGACGTATTGGTGGAGGTGGTATATTGTAGAGCGTAATAAACAAAGAAATTAAATAGAGTTACCCCTGAAATAGCTATAATGAATAGAATACGAAGATTAGCTCGTATATTCGTCATTTCAGCTAGGAATGGTTTAATTGAAAAAGGTGTCAAGATAACAAGAGCTACTAGCCATCTATAAAATAATAACGAGATTGGAGAAATTTCAGTGATTACATACTTGGAGAGAACATAGCTTACTGCTCCCATGAAAGGAGGGATTAAAGCTAAGCCATAGTACCACCACTTTGTCTTATGACTCATAATACCATTATTTTTCTAAGAACTTACATATCGTATAAGGCATTGTATTGATTGGTGCAAAAAATGCCATAGCAAAGAAGGGGTATGCTTGAGTTTAGTTTAAGCGTATCCTTCCACACGCGGTCATGTCGAACTTGATGGGCTTCGCATGCCTTCGTTTTCTTCTTCTATTGCCCCAGATCCCGAACCGCAGGCAGGCGTAGCCCCATCAAGCCCGGGATGACTTATAAAACTAAGGCATCATGGACTTGTTTAGGCATCTGAACTTGACCTTAATACAACTATTTCTTTCTAATAACTTGTTTTTCTTGAATCCTTGCAGCTCTCCCGCTTAGATATCTTAGGTAATGAAGCTTAGCGCGACGTACAACGCCTCTCTTTACCACTTCAATTTTCGCTACGATAGGAGAGTAGGTCATAAACCTTCTTTCGACCCCTTCGCCATGACTGACCTTACGGACTACAAAAGAAGAGGTAACTCCTCTATTTCTTTTAGCTATAACAACTCCTTCGTACCCTTGGAGCCTAACAGTTGCGCCATCGATAACGCGAACGCTAATTTTTACTGTATCGCCAGCTCTAAAATCAGGTATTTCTTTATTTTCAGTAAGTTTTGCAATCTGGTGTTTTTCAAATTGCTCAATTACGTTTTTCATTGTTAACTCCAAATGTATCTATTTTCTGCGCGCTAAGGTTACTCTGAGCGATTCCTCTTTCTTCCATTTTTCTATTTCGGTATGGTCACCTGATAGCAAAACTTCTGGAACTTTTCTTCCTCTCCATTCGACTGGCCTGGTGTACAGCGGATGTTCAATTAGTTTGAAACCTCCTTCCTCTGCTTCAAAAGACTCTTCTTGCAAAGTTTCTTGATTCACTAGTACACCGGGCAAAAGTCTGACAACACTATCTAATATTGATAATGCAGCTACTTCCCCGCCGGAGAGAATATAATCCCCCACACTAATCTGCAGAGCATTATACTCGTCAATCACTCTTTCGTCAATCCCTTCAAAGCGTCCGCACAAAATAATTATGTTTTTCTCTTTCGCTATTTCTTTTGATAAGTCTTGGGTTAAAGGAATTCCCCTAGGTGAGGGGTAATAAATTTTTGAACCAGGCCTCATATCCAAGGCTTTGTCAAGAGCCATACCTAATACGTCCGGTCTCATGATCAGGCCATTTCCGCCACCACAAGCTGTGTCATCAACGTTTTTATGCTTGGTTATACCAAAATCTCGAATATTAACAGTATCAATGGACCATATATTTTTCTTAAGAGCCGATCCAGCTAGAGAATAGGCCAAAGGGCCAGGAAACATCTCTGGAAAAATAGTCAAAATTGCAGCATGAAAGCCTGGCATTATGTAAACTAAGAACTTATTTATTATGAATATATCTCTATATCAAGAATGGATCAAGAAGTCTTCTAGTTATTCGGCAATGTCTTATTTTTTTGTTGATTTATAATCTTTTGTGAGTTATACCAATGCATACATACATAAATTCGGGGCATAGCGCAGCCTGGTAGCGCATCTGGTTTGGGACCAGAGGGTCGGGAGTTCAAATCTCTCTGCCCCGACCATATAAACAAAGTTTTTTAGCTTTTCTATCCAATTGAAAGTAGTCTTGTATATAACTTTGGGGACACTTTAGCATAATAAAATCCATGTTATTCTTTTATGCGAAGGCGCCAAAATGTAAGATCTTGCCTTTATACTACCAAAATTGCTGCTCTATAAGAGCCACCAGTACACCCAATGTGGTCATACCCTCAATATCAATCTCGCAGCAGTTTCTGCTCCTTTGCAAGTCTGATTGTTTAGCAAAAATATAAAATTATAATAGTAAATTACAATTAAAATATTAACATTTTATTCGAATACTGTTAATATATATTTGATACATTGGGGAATAAAATAAGATAGGTAAGTTATGAGTATCCAAATTATAATTTCGATCGTTATTTTTTTATGTTGTATATTATTATTGGTAATAAATAATATACCGGTTAAACTTAAATTAAGTAAAATATATTTTAATGCTACGTGCCCTATTCCAAGACAAGGGGGAAACTCTAATTTTTATGCGCAGTTTTATGAAGATTATATACTTTCCATAGCTTTATCTAATGTAAAAAAAGGTCATTATATTGATGTTGGAGCAAACAGCCCTGACTTTGACTCTGTAACAAAGCATTTTTATCTTAAGGGGTGGACTGGGATTAATATTGAACCTATTAAGAAGTGGCATGATGAATATCTTACGCAGCGACCAAACGATATAAGTATTAATAAAGGTGTATCTAACGCTGAAGGAGAAATAGATTTCTATCTCTTATCTTCAGATCTGATGTCTTCAGGAAATGTTGATTTTGTCAACAAAACAAAAGAAAAGGGCTATGATTATAAGAAAGTAACTATAAAAGTTACTACTCTAAATAATATATTAACAGAACATCCAATAACCCCAATTACACTTATGAAGATTGATGTTGAGGGTATGGAAAAGGAAACTTTGGAAGGGTTAGATTTATCAAAATACCGTCCGAGTGTTTTAGTTATTGAATCTATAAGACCGTTCTCTCATATGAAAATACATAATGAATGGGAAACTATTTTATTAAATAATAATTTTACTTTTGTGTTATTTGATAGCTTAAATAGGTATTATGTAGCAAATGAGCACTTGAATGACTTATCAAAAAATTTTAATAAAGCCATTAGATGTTAACCCCAACTGTGTTTAAGAAAGGAGCTGAATAGCTGAAGATATTAGGGTATTCTAGAGTTTTCAATCAATAAAGATTACCCTAATGAATAT
>CANNHR010000072.1 GCA_947505405.1 Rickettsiales bacterium | reverse complement strand
ATTTACTCACTTGTTTGCAGGACTTATTAGTTACCAAATCCGTACTGATAAACCCTCATTAGATCAGTTACTAAAATTGAATCCTTAAACACAGTTGGGGTTGTACATAGTGATGTTAATACTCCGGCTAGTAGTACCATAGCAGCTACTGTAATAAGATTGCCTGAATATAGGTAGCTTGAGAGTGCAATGAATGCGGCACAGAGCAATGAACGCAGCGCCATAATTGCTGATGAAGCAGTTCCCTTAATATCAGGAAATAAATCCAGAGATTTAGAAAATATAACTGGGTAAGTAACTGATGCACCGATGCCAAATATTATCATAGCTAAGCTTGTTAGGTATGGAGCATTATCAAACAGTATCCCTACAGTGAGAAGGAGCACTGATCCAGACAGGATAAATATAGTTCCGTAGATCACAGAGTTCTTCATCCCAATCAAACTATTGATTTGTCCACAATAAAGGCTAGTTATGCTAAATACGCCAATAATAGCTCCTTGATGCAAAGCGTAATACATAATAGGCAGCTTATATGTTTCCATATAGAGAAAAGAACCGCAAGCTACAAAGCTCATCCACCCTGAAAACATTATGCTTGGAGTTACGGATGCGTAGAAAAATTTTTTGCTAAATAGAAGTTGCTTATAATCCTTTGCAATTTTTTTAGGCTCAAATTTCTCAACATCATGCTTAGTTTCTGGTAACCAATAATATAGCATTATCCAAGATACAACTGAGATGAAAGCAATGGTTGTGTAGTTCCATCTCCAGCCAAGAGATTTATTGATCACACTGCCAGCTATTGGGGCAGCGGACATAAAGGCAGTAATCATTGAGTTCATTGTACCAACTAGCTTAGCTGACTGTTCTGCGCTGTAGATATCTGCGACCATAGCAAATGCAACAACTACAGAAGTGCCCGCACCAAGGCCTTGAATTAATCTTGAAAAAAGTAAAAATTCAATATTGTTTGCAAAAGCGCAACCACATGCTCCTACCATCATTATTGCATTGCCAATAATCATGACTTTACGTCTACCAAAAGAGTCAGATAATGGGCCGTAAAATATGCTTGATAAGCAAAATCCAAAGAAATTCATGGCTATTGTCATCTGTGTGAGACCATCTGATATATTAAAATAGTCTGAAATATCAGGAAAACTTGGTACAGAAATATCCACCTCTACACAACATGTTAGCAGAGATATTACGAGTAATAAAGGTAAGCTCTTGGTCATATTCTACTGTACCATAACGGTTTTTATGGAGTCTATAATATCGTTAGATTTTTCCAAAGAGTAGCGGTTAAACACATGCCCCCACACTGGCTTAGGAAATAGTTTGTCATTTTTAAATCTAGCAACAATATGAATATGCATTTGTGGTACTATGTTGCCAAGAGTTGCGATATTCAATTTATCTGGATTAAATACTGACTTTATTATTTTAGCTACTTTAAGTATTTCTGAATTCAATTTGTCAAACTCGCTAGTCTTTAAGTCCATAATTTCAACAATATTGCTAAGCTCAGGTACCAGTATTACCCAAGGAAAATCTGAATTATTCATCAGGCGCAATTGGCATAATTCAAGCTTAGTCATGAAGATACTATCTTGTTCTAGTATTGAATTTAATTTAAAACTCATTGCGTCCCTCGAGTTGTTTTTTTCAAGTCTAATTTATCTATAATTCGTGCGAATGCTCCATTGCCGAGTACATTAGCACTAGTGATGAATGGATCAAATAAAATATATAAAGCTGTTATCAAAGAAAGCATCTCTGTGTTGAATCCTAGATATTTGTCCAATATTGGTAGCATAACAATTATTCCTCCTCCAGGAATCGCGGCAACAGAGAATTTTGCTAGTACGAAATAAAATGTGAATATAAAATATGCATATATGTCTGGCTGAGGTAGGTTGTAATTTTTTAATATTGCATAGGCAAAGCAAGGTATTGCTATACAATCACCGATTAGATGAATGTTGACAGTTGCTGGAACAACCGTATGGACAAGATCTTTGTTTTCAGCATTTTTCTCTGTGCCTATTATAGTTAATGGCATACTAGCGGCGCTTGACATAGTACTAAACCCACTAAGAGCCGCAGGAAGCATATTTTTGATAGAAATAATAGATCGAGAGAAATTAAATTTTTCAAGTACGAAATATACAAAAGTAATGAACCCAAACTGGCTAAAGACAATGATCGCAAATATCAAGGTGTAATCCTTCAGAATCTGAGTAATTACTCCATCATATTGGATTTTTACTACAAACCCAGTGACAAATAATGGTATCATTAAAGTAATGGTTTTAAGTAGCCCGGATGTAATTTGTTCAAACAATACACAGATTCTTTCTGTTTTTTGGGGAAGAACTCTGGCTGATAATATCCCGGCGATAATTCCAGAAAACATTGAGTAGTGATTCGGTATTAGGCTTGGTATTGTAAACAACACATGTCCTTTTAGTGCGTCATTTTCGTCTGGCGTTGTTAACGATAGGTCGAAACCATGAATAATTATCCCTATTACTTGGCTTAGAGAAGTTGTTATGAAATTAGAGACTATCACTCCTCCAAGAATTATTATTATTATTCTCGACGCATCTTTTGCAAGATTTGCTGCTGCCTTATAAAGCAAGCTAAAGATTATTACTGGAAGTAAAAAGATGATTATTGATTTAATTGTTAAACTAATACCAAAGAGCATCTCTGCTAATGGTAATGGTATGTAGCTGCCAAAAGCGATAATTGTGAATATTATTATTGCCAACATTGCTGGCATTTGATGAAACATGGCCTTAACCCTTGATGTTTGTTTAGTAAAATATATGAAAAAAAATTTGACGAATGCTACACTATTGACCGGACAGCACCGGTAGTAGTAGTTATGGTTATCATAAATAGCATCGTTTGAATCATGAATTTGCTCAAAAAAACAAATAGTTAAAACCAGATTTGTAGGGACATGCTATAGCCGCAGAATTATTTTGTCAAATAAATTCCTATAGTGACGCTAATATAATAATCTAATTCACTATCACATACCGTCATCCCAAACGCGCAGGCGGTCACCCTGAACTTGATTCAGAGGATCTCCTTCCATTGCCCGGGATGACTTTATATACTGCCCGGGATGGCTTTAAAATAATAATTTCGTACACGAAACTCAAGTCATTTTGAGATGATGAGGCAGAAATTAGTAATCTAAAATTGATAAAACGTGCTTGAGTTATGCACAAAGTCGTGCTTTCTATAAAATATTAAACCTTAGGGTAACAAAGCTTATTAGTTAAGTTTGAGTTTTGTAAGCTTCATACGGTTTCTGAGGTGCGCTCATTTTTTAGTCAGCTTAAGCAAAACTTGAGTCTCTCGAGAAAATTTAGCGTGTTTAAACATATTATTCACATAGTTACCCACAATTTTTGTGGATATTAATAATTCTAATCAAATAAAATAAGCGAAAATTAAGGATAAAATGGCAATAGACTGCATGGCAACCCTTAACGACATTAATTTTGTGCCATATTTTTTACTAAATTTTTCTCCAGCAGCCATGGAAAGTAAGCCTAATAGCAAAACGATTGTAGTAAGTACGGCAAAAGTAATGATAAATATCATAGTTATTTAGTCCTGTTTGGTTTCCCTGTTTTATCTCATTAAAGAATTATGAGAGAGTTTTGTCAAGTTTAGAACCTGTCTTCAAAGAATTATTCTAAAATTCTATCAGACAATTCTATGAAGACAGGTTCTTAGTAAATTTTAGGTCCTTTGAGCTATTGACAATTGAGTGGATTTTTATTAGACTGCCCTTATCGATCATATATATAAAAAGTAAATTTGCTATGAAACGTACATTCCAACCCAGTAACCTTGTAAGAAAAAGAAGACATGGCTTTAGAGCTAGAATGGCTACTGTTGGCGGTAGGCTTGTCATAAAAAATCGTAGGGCAAAAGGCAGGCAAAAGCTTACTGCTTAAACTTCAAGGTGCAAAGTGCCTATTCTTTCCTTAAAAAATCAAAAAGAGTTTGATAGTGTTAACAAGCATGGATCAAAAACACATGGCTCCTACTTTATTCTAGTAGTTTCTACAAAAATTCTTCACGACCAGTTAACTGCTTCCAACCCAACAATATTAGGGATGAAAGTTAGTCAAAAATTTTCTAAAAAAGCTGTTATTCGTAATAAAGCCAAAAGAAGAATTCGACATTTAGTTCAATTGCTTATAAAAAATCCTGATATCAATACTGACAATAAAACCATGATTATTATACCAAAAAGAGGCTTTGAAAGCTGTAATTTTTCAAAGTTATCTAATGATTTTTTTAGAGCTTTCGCTAAGAGCTGTTAGTGCTTCGTAACCATCGTTTGAAAAAATACAACAAATAATCTACGCTGGCTTTTAATTATCCGTTTCTACTTAATGAGTTTTTTACCTTCTGTTGACTTACGATTCTGATCCGATGTACTTTGGAATTAAGTTAATTGTAAATTTAGGGGTGTTTTATGTCATCATTAGATGAATACCAGAATTTAGGAAAGGATTTGGCTGGATATGTAAAAGAAGTAAGAACAAACTCTGGAGCACCAGGGTTGCAGGAAGCATTTAAATCCGGTGGTAAACTATTTGATGTAATGCAAATGCTAGATCAAAAAGAGAAGCTGATTCGTAACTATGACGAGCAACTTTTGACAGCTTTTGATCCGGCTAACCCTGGCGAGATTACGCGTGATTACGTTAATAAGAGAACTGCAGAGAATGAAATTGAACTTGCAGAAATAAAATTACTTAAAGATAGATTGGGTGATTTTTCGTCCGCTGTAGGTCAAAAAACTTCTGGTTTTGCTATGACTAGAGCTGTAAATGAATTTTCCGAAGGCATCGAGAAACATGAAAAAGTATCAAAAGGCTTTTTCTCTACCCTTACTAGTTTTATCGGCAATATCTTTAAAGGAAAAGATGAGCAGAAACTTACCCAAGCGTCAAGTAATTTAGATAATAGGACTAGTGCAATTAGCAACGAAAGTCAAGAGAGATTCTCTATTCCAGGTAAAGGAAAGGAATCTCCAGAAATACCACAACCTGAACAAGTGATTCAAAAAGGAATGAGTTCTCAATCACTAGGTGAAATTTCTTCCCCTTCAATGACCAAAGTTAACGTAGGAGATATGCCATTACCGCCGCCAATAAACTTGGCGGATCTACCGCCGCCACCGCCATTTAATGTAGGAGATATGCCATTACCGCCGCCAATAAACTTGGCGGATCTACCGCCACCACCGCCATTTAATGTAGGAGATATACCATTACCGCCGCCGATAAATTTGGCGGATCTACCGCCACCACCGCCATTTAATGTAGGAGATATACCATTACCACCGCCAATAAACTTAACAGATCTACCGCCACCACCGCCATTTAATGTAGGAGATACGCCATTACCGCCGCCAATAAACTTAACAGATCTACCGCCGCCACCACCATTTAACGTAACAGATCTACCGCCGCCACCACCACCACCCATGCCTAAAGTGGGAAGCGGCATACCAACGCCACCGCCAATGAAGCCACCGTCGCAAACAGTCACTGAAGTAGAAGGTATGAAGAAGCCTCCTACACAAACTGTATTTGATGAGTTAATTGAAAGAGCTAACAGAAAAAAGAAAGTGTCTCTTAATCATCCAAATTACGAACATGTTTCTACAGAGCCAAAAGTAAGAATAGTTTCTGAAGAAGGAATGGTAGGAGAACTTAAAGAGCGAATAGGGAAGGGGAGCGAAGAATTACCTATTGAGCAAAAATTGCTTAATGGAGCCTCTAAAAAAGATCAACAGAATATACTTTATTCTGCAATGATTAATAATAATGACCAACTAGTTGCAGATTTGCTAAAACATCAGTCAGACTTTAACACTGGTGTTCAAGATGATTGGGACATGGATATTATCGAAAAAAGATCTACTTTTTCAGAAGAACAAATTGAAACAGTTCGTAAAGCGGTAGAAGAAACTAAACTTAGAGTCGCGGCTGGAATTGATCTTGCTCCAGTAAAAGAAGATCCTAAACCTATTACTATTACTCCTAAGGTTCAGGAACAGAATCCAAGTACAACTACTGTAACAGTTGAGGGTATACCGCCACCGCCAATGCATGAAGTAGGAAGCGGCGTTAAGAAGCCGCCATCTCCCACTGTTGGTGAAGTTAAGCCTGTAGTACCAGATACAGGTGCATTGCTTGATCAGATTAGAAAAGGTGGAGTAAAGTTAAAAACTACAGGTTTAAGTAGTCAAAATCAGTCTTTGAATTCTGAAGGCTTTACTTAAGAATCTTCTACTGACACCGGTATACAAGCTATTCAGGGAAGGCGTGGTGCTATTGATGGAGAAGAACGTCTGGATAAGAAAATGAGCAAAAAGCTAGACAAACTTCCAGAGAAAGAGCAACTAAATGAACTTTACTCTGCAGTTATTGAAGGTGATAAAACGAAAATAGCAAGAATAGTGGAGGTTGGTAATCCAAAAGTGTTTACTACAGAGAACATGGAGAAAGTAGCTAATGCAGCTCAAAAAATTTCAGCAACTCAAGGAGTGGCAAAAAAAATTATAATAGAAACTGGAGTGAAGAACCTTGTAAAAGAAGCTGATTTAAAGATCAGTGTTGGAGAAAACCGAGGTAGAGGAGGGTAATGAAATCTGATGAAGATAAGCTTACTAAAAATGAAGTACTGGAAGACTCAGGTGGTTCAGGTAAAGTAAAGTTTGAGTCTGAGTTAGCTAATATTCTTGAGCAAATAGAGAAGGGCGAAGACTTAGGAAAAGCTATAGAGAAAATTTTTGATGAAACAACAGATTTAAATGAAATACAGACAAAAATAATTTTGCTCATAAGAGATCTCTTGAAAACAAAAAAGAAATCGGGCATTGATGCTAGTAAAATTGATGAGCTAGAGAAAAAAATAACCCAAGATATTGAGAAGTTTTCAGGAAAATTTACTAAAGTTATAGAGGAAGATATTGACCCTAATCTAGGCACAGTTAGTAAGAAAGACAGGGCGAGCTTGCTAAATATTGAGGCTAAGAAAAATCTGAAACGTATTATGAAAAATTTTGCGGTTTATGAAGTTTATAAAATCATGAACCCCAAAAGGATTGCTGGTGAAACTAAAAAAGATAATTACAAAAATAACTTAATACATGGAGGAGAGAGGCTTGCTAGTAGGTATGAAGGTGGTAAAGAATCTGATCTTAAGCAATACGGGCCTGCGGAAGTTGCTCGCATAAAGAACCAAGCTGCCTCAATAAATAAAGGCGGTGGAATGAGTCGCTGAATTCTAAATTAACCTGAGCTTGATAGAGAGACAATGGCAAATGGTATAAAGCTCTCTATGACAGTACAGGGTCGCCGCATTAAAATAGCGTCATCCCAGAAGTTAGATACGCAAGTGCTTTAGCACTTAGCGGATCTTACTATCTGGGATCTATCTACCAACATAGTAACCAT
>CANNHR010000071.1 GCA_947505405.1 Rickettsiales bacterium | reverse complement strand
GCATTTACTCACTTGTTTGCAGGACTTATTAGTTACCAAATCCGTACTGATAAACCCTCATTAGATCAGTTACTAAAATTGAATCCTTAAACACAGTTGGGGTTAACTTATTGTTTATGCGTCAATTTTGCGAATCTCGTTTGTCCTCGACGACCCCGAATTTTTCAGCCATGTTCGGCAGCAGATACGATAACGTATAGATTATGTAAGGTTTTTGTCTTCAGAGAGACCTTCGACAAAAAATAAATATCACAAATCAACACTATCTTGACCAAGGATTTTGATAAACATCTCTTCAACTTCTTCTAGGCTTTGCTCAACGCTCTTCGTTTTTACGCTGTATTTTTCACTCAAACCTTTTATATCTTCTTTATCTTCTTTAGCTTTTCTGGTTTCGCCTAAAACCTCTTTAACAAAACCCTTATTTTGCAACAAACCGAAAATCATCTCAGGAGTTAACATAGCACGAATTAGGAAATCCAATGCTTCTTCTGAAATTCCACCGGACTCTTCTTGTTTGCTTGGTTTATGCGTCTCGACCTTAGATCTTTTTTTAGACATGATTTGACTCTCTTTTAATGATTCAGTAAAAAAAATATTTCTCTGTTTTCATGCTTATACCTAGAAAAGAACAGAGAAACGGATTAATTCTATTTAAAATCTTTGTCAGCTATCACAACTTCAGTCAACGTAACACCAATTTTTTCGTCCACGATAACTATTTCACCTTTGGCAACCTTTTTATTGTTCACATAAACGTCTATTGGCTCCCCAACTGTACGTTCAAGCTCAATCACAGCACCTTTCCCAAGCTTTAATATGTTACTAAGAGACATCGTAGCAACTCCCAACACAACCGAGACTTGGACTGGAACATCATACAGAGCTTCCAACGTTAGTTCTACATTATCGTCATTAGCTTTCTTGTCAGCCATATTTTACCTATTTGTCGTACTTTTTAGTTGCTCTATTATTTTATCTATTTCAGCTGAAAGCTGTTCCTGATTGTACTCTAGCCTTGTGTCTAACCATTCCAAACTACAATCATCTTTATTTAACTTCCCATCTTGAACAATTTGAAAATGATCCTTGAATCTACTAGGAATTTCATCCGATTGCAAAACTTCCCTGCAAAAATCATAGCGATCTGGATGAATAGTCAAAGTAATTACACCTTCCTTATAGAAATTTTTTAGCTTCTCAAACAAACCATGCCTAATAATTTCCTGAAAATCAGCAGGTAATATTAGATGTAACTTCTTTGCAATGCCGGCGATAGCTTCCGCTGATACTTTTGCAATTTGAGAGTCAATTTCTACCACAGGAGCGACGCTCTGTAATTTCTCTTTAAGTAAATCAGAAAGATTATTATCTGCAGCGAGCTCTTCTAGTTGCTTTTCGTAGTAAAGTTTTGCTTCTTCATAACCTTGCGCAAACGCTTCTTGTTTTGCAGACTCTACGTCAATAGACTCTTCTTCAGATGCGGTATGCATATTACTATTTTCTGAAGATTGGTCAATGTTTTTTTTACTCTCTGTTGAATCATCCTCAACTATTTTACTAAGATGCTCAGTTACCACCTCATTAATAAGTTTGTCAACTTCTGATTCTTCATTATAGAAACTAGAATTTACTACCGCCGATTTCGGTAAATCTTCCAATTCAAATTTTTCATGCTTTGACATAAAAAAAACCTATAGTTACGTTACAAATTCGTCATCGTTGCTATTTAGTACTACATCTATCTCTCCAGCTTCTATGAGCTTCTTGGCAACGGCAACAACATCCCCTCTTGCGGTATCAACATCTTTTACTCTGACAGACCCGAGTGCCATTAAATCCTCTTCTATGATTTTAGCAGCTCTTTGAGACATACTGGAAAAAAGTACATTTTTAACTGCGTCAGAAGCGCCTTTAAGTGCCAAAGTAAGCCTGGACTTCTCAACATCACGAAGCAACCGTTGTATCCCTTTAGAATCGATTTTAACAAGATCCTCAAAGGTAAACATCATATCTTTGATTTTTGCCGCCGCTTCAGGAAGATTAGCTTCAAGCATAGTCATAAACTTACTTTCACTATTTCGATCCAAATTGTTAAAGATCTCAGCAAGCATCTCAAAGCTGTCGTATTTCTGAGTTTTGCCTACGCTACTAATAAATTCTGCTCGTAAAATTCTTTCTACTCTTTCAAGAACTTCCTTCTTCACGCTACCTATGCTTAAAATTCTTGAAATTATCTCAAACGCAAAACCATCTGGCAAGTTGCTTAAAACCTTAGCTGCATGATCGGGAGAAATTTTAGAAAGAACTAAAGCGGCTGTTTGCGGGTGCTCATTTCTAAAATACAAGGCCAACAACTCTTCATTAACGTTAGCCAACTTCTCCCAAGTATTTCTCCCCTGTGGCCCTCGAATTTCATCCATAAGAGCACTGACACGCTCTTTATCTAATATTTTCTCTAACAGACGCTCTGTACTATGAAGATTTCCAAGAAACATTGAATCACCAGTCAAGCCACCAGACAACTGCTCCATAACTGCATCTATCACTTCAGGGCTAACAGCGCCAAGATGAGACATAGCGTGAGATATATCCGTAATCTCGTCCTCTGACATTAAAGAAAAAACTCTAGTAGCATTTTCATCAGACAATGATAACAACACTATCGCTACTCTCTGCGAACCTGTTAATTTTTCAATATCTTTAGTTGTAACTCCCATTAATTCTCCTCATTAAGCCATTTTCTTAAAACACTAACCAAATCTTGAGGACTGGCCTCTGCAATATCGTTAACTTTCCTAATTGGATTAGATTTAGCGTAGGTTGCTTCTGGAGCTTCACCGTCAGCTGGACCAGAAATAATTGCCCTACGAACACCATCTGCCCCTACGAAACCGGCACCACCTATCCCCCCCCTCTACAAAGCCATCCGATGAAAACTCACCACCATCGCCAGTCAAACCTACCTTTCTAACTTCAAATGCTTTTAAAGCAATAGGTCTTATAACTGTAATTAATATTAATAAGACAACTATAGCAAAAATTAGAGTTTGAAAGAGGTTTGGCAGCTCTTCCTTGATCCAATCAGTATCGTCCTCTAATTGACCAAATTCTGCTGCAAACTTCATGTTTACAACTTCAATTTTGTCACTACGATCTTCGTTAAATCCAACTGCAACCTTAACTAAATTAGCAATTTTGTCTAAATCCTCTTGTGACCGAGGAGTATAGGTTTCTTCATGAGTTTCAGCATTAGTATTATATGTCCCATCTACAAGAATACCGATAGACATTTTGGTAATGAGACCAGAGTCAGAAATATGATTCTTAACAGTTTTTGAAATTTCGTAATTCGTTGTTTGATCACTTTTTTCAATAATGGCAAATTTATTTGCAGCTGAATCGTCGCCACCACCACCTGGTATATTGTTTGCAACCGAAGCATCTTGCCCCACGCCACCAGCAACCGGCGTTTGCTCCTTCTCATCAATCGACTGAACTGATCTAACTACCGAACCATCTGGATCATATACTTCGGAATTGATAACTGTGCGATCAAAATTCATCTCTAGGGCCACTTGTGCCTTTACTTTACCTGGACCAAGGCTCCTTGTAAGCAGCTCTTCGATAACACTACGCAACCTGTTTTCACTTGTTATCCTTATTTCGTCGTTTTTTCCACCAGCAAAATCTGCTGATTCTTCTGACGCTCCAATTTTTAAAGCTACTCCTCTTGTATCGACAATTGTAACACTCTTCATTTCCAAGCCTGGAACGGAAGTTACAACTAGGTGACTAATCGCATCGATTTCAGATTTGCCTAGTCTTTTATTGCCACGAAATTTTAATACTACAGATGCTCGCGGCTCCATTCTTTCTTTAGAAAAAATTTCTCGCTGCGGCATTACCAGGTGAACTCTTGCTTTTTCAACCTGTTCAAATGCTGAAATAGTTCTGCTTAATTCCCCTTCTAACGCTCGAATCAATTTAACATTTTGTGAAAAATTAGTAGCACCAATACTATCTTCTTTATCAAAAATCTCATACCCAACAACTGAACCACTTGAAGGCAACCCTTCTTGAGCCAAAGCGATCCTAGTATTAATTACTTGAGATTTATGTACTTTTATTATACTGCCATCGCCCACGGCTGCATAATGTATCTTACGATTCTCAAGCCCTTGAACTATTTTGCCGCTATCTTGAAGGTCAAGATCCGAATATAGTACAGCCATTTCATTATCGCCAATTCTAGAGATGAAAATGACAAATAAAACTAAGAATGTAAGTATGGTTATGGCAGTGGCAGCAAGCCGTATTGGGCTCATTTCCTTAAAAAACTGAATTATGACCTGCATCTAACAAAATAGTTTAAGTTACAAAATATTAAGCACTATTAATACTCACTTTATCCAAAAAGTCAACGGATTAGGATGAGCCGCCTCTTCAAGCACAAACTGCAAGGCAACAATACTCCTAACCACAAACCATACAAAGACTACCATATATAAAATAGGTCCAATAAAAATTAAAGTTGTAATCATTGCAACAAAAATTCCGAGCAGACCAAAACCAAAAGTCCTAAACGCAAAAATATAATGGCTACGCCACCGCTGATCACTATGATTCATGTTTGCAAACGCAAAAACAACTCCTACCAACGGCAAAATAGGAATAATTATTCCACATAAATACAATATATACACAAGAATCAGGTTTTTCTTTCCCGGCTCAATATATCGTTTGATTTCATCATTCATAATATTAAATCGACTTACTAATTTTTCAAACTCTTTATTACCGCACTAAGTATACTACCCTGCTTTATATATTCTACTTCATTATCAGTATACACCTGTAATGTCGCATCTACAGTTTCATTATTACCACCAGCTTTTTTTATTAAACACTTAAGTGGGTGATACGGCTTAATGTTGTCTGTAATGCCCAGAATACTAATCTCTTCATTTCCTTTTAAATTCAAACTTTTCCATGTTACTCCAGAATTAAAAGAAATAGGCAGCACACCCATCCCTACTAAATTTGAACGATGAATACGCTCAAAAGTTTCTGCTACTACGGCTTTTACACCCAATAAACTAGTTCCTTTTGCAGCCCAGTCACGGGAAGATCCTGTACCATATTCTTTACCAGCAAAAATTACAAGTGGCACCGATTTCTTTTTATATTCCATGGCAGCATCGTAGATACTCATCTTCTGACCGGTCAGATGGTTAATAGTCACACCTCCTTCAACTCCAGCGCATAATAAGTTTTTGATCCTCACATTAGCAAAAGTACCACGCATCATAACTTCATGATTTCCACGCCTTGAACCATAAGAATTGAAGCCAGCAGGTGGAATTCCATGGCTCATTAAGAACTGCGCAGCTGGGCTTGTTTTGCTTATTGATCCAGCTGGTGAAATATGATCAGTTGTTATTGAATCGCCAAATAATGCAAGAAGTCTAGCATCTTTAATGTCACTAAGCGGCGCTTTTGGCTTGGCTATATCAACAAAATATGGTGGGTTATTTATATAAGTGGACGGCTTCCAATTGTAAGTTTGACTTTCAACTGCCTGAATGTTTTGCCAATTTTTATCACCATGAAATACATCTTTGTATTTTTGAGCAAACATTTCTGGAGCAACACAAGAGTTCATATATTCTTTGATTTCTTCTTGAGTAGGCCAAACATCTTTTAGGAAAACTTTTTTCCCATTAGCTGTAATAGCAATCGGATCTTTATCTAAATCTATATTAACGCTGCCAGCTATTGCATAAGCAACAACTAGCGGCGGAGAAGCAAGATAATTGGCTCTAACAAGAGGATGAATCCTTCCCTCAAAATTCCTATTGCCGGAAAGCACAGAGGCCACTGCAAGCTCTTGATCTTTAATTGTTTTTTCAATTTCTGGTTCTAATGGCCCAGAATTACCAATACATGTTGTGCACCCATACCCAACTAAGTTAAACCCTAAATTATTGAGATATCTATCCAGCCCACTTTTATTTAAGTATTCAGTCACCACTTGTGAACCAGGCGCTAAGGAAGTTTTTACCCATGGCTTTGCTTTTATACCAAACTTGCTAGCTTTTTCCGCGACAATACCTGCCGCTATCATCACAGATGGGTTGGATGTATTTGTACAGCTTGTAATCGCAGCTATTACAACATCCCCATGGCCAATAGTGTAATTGCCCTTACCTACTTTATGTTTTTTCTTTATATCAGCATTACCTACAAAAGTTGGCAATGCTTCGCTAAAGTTATTTTTCATATCTGAAAGCTTAACTAGATCCTGAGGACGCCTAGGACCGGCAAGGGACGGCTCTAAACTATCCATATTTAACTCGATCACATCAGTATATACTATTGGCTGCTGATCTTCTCTCCACATGCCTTGAAGTTTGGCATATTCTTCTACGAGTTTCACTCTATGTTTATCGCGCCCTGTAAATTTTAAGTATTTTAAGGTCTCATTATCTACGGGGAAAAACCCACACGTAGCTCCATATTCAGGAGCCATGTTTGAGACGGTAGCTCTATCCGCTAAAGATAGAGAATCAAGTCCTGGGCCAAAAAATTCAACAAATTTACCAACTACCCCTTTTTTACGCAATATGTGAGTTACAGTTAGAACCAAATCAGTTGCTGTAATATTCTTGGCAATCTTTCCAGTTAATTTGAATCCAACAACTTCAGGAAGGATCATAGGTAATGGCTGATCAAGCATCGCCGCTTCCGCTTCAATTCCACCAACGCCCCACCCAAGAACCGAAAGAGCATTAACCATTGTTGTATGACTGTCTGTTCCAACTAGTGTATCTGGGTAAGCAAAATTTCCTTTTTCCGTTTTCTCAACATGAACTACTTGCGCTAAATATTCCAAATTCACTTGATGACAAATACCAGTTCCGGGTGGAACCACTCGGAAGTTCTTAAAACTTTTTTGCCCCCACTTTAGAAATTCGTAACGCTCATTATTGCGCTCAAATTCCTTTTGTACGTTCTGAGCAAAAGAGTCAGTCTTGCCATAAGAATCAACTTGAACAGAATGATCAATCACTAAATCAACTGGAATTAATGGATTTATTTTTAACGGGTTACCCCCCAGCACTTGCATAGCATCACGCATTGAAGCAAGGTCAACTATTGCTGGAACTCCTGTAAAATCTTGCATTAAAACTCTAGTTGGCAGGTAGTTTATTTCATCTTCAGAGGTCTTGTTTTTAAGCCATGCTTTAAACAATTGCATGGAGTCACCATAGCCATGCCTTAAAACATTTTCTGCCAACACTCTAAGACAATGAGGTAATTTTTCTAGCGCAAACCCACTATCTGAAGCAGCTTTTTTTGTGTCAAATATGTTATATTCGATACCATCTAACTTAACTTTCTTAGCATATTTTGAATTAAAATCTATAGCCATAATAAAAACTCTCCAAATAAAATTTTGCCGACTTAATAATAACCCCAACTGTGTTTAAGGATTCAATTTTAGTAACTGATCTAATGAGGGTTTATCAGTACGGATTTGGTAACTAATAAGTCCTGCAAACAAGTGAGTAAATG
>CANNHR010000070.1 GCA_947505405.1 Rickettsiales bacterium | reverse complement strand
AATCTATATTCATTAGGGTAATCTTTATTGATTGAAAACTCTAGAATACCCTAATATCTTCAGCTATTCAGCTCCTTTCTTAAACACAGTTGGGGTTAACTAGGTTTTTTAGTATTGAATATAGTATTTGGTTTGAATATTTGCTCAAGGGTTTAAGTCTATTTGATTTACCGCTGACTTTAGGGGGAACCAGTAATCATTTCAAAGTTGATAAATTAAGAGAAGTTGGTTTGTGGGACGCTTACAATGTAACAGAGGATGCAGATCTCGGTATTAGGCTTTATTTAAAAGGATATAAAGTAAGTATGATTGATTCGACAACTTTAGAGGAAGCCCCTAATAACTTAACCGATTGGATAGGGCAAAGAGCTAGATGGATCAAAGGCTTTATTCAAACAATCTACGTTTTTATACAAGCTAAAAAAGATTATACAAAGCTCGGATTATTAAAAATAGTCTCAGTGTATATTTTTGTAGGATTATCGACATATAGTTTTTTCTTTTTGCCATGGCTTATATTGATGCTATATCTTGATTTGTATCCGGTAGTGTATTATTTATGGTTAGTTAACAGTTTTTTTTCTATATCATACATGTATACCATCGCCTATATAGTAACATCAAAGGGAACTGCCCCAGTTACTATTAGATCCTTATCAGATGTCATAGTGTTAATATGCTGGCCGTTATATTTTGTTTTACATACTATCGCAAGCTACAGAGCGCTCTGGGAAATGATCGTATCTCCCTTCAAGTGGAACAAGACCCCGCATGGTATGAGCAATATTGACGATAGTGCTCAAGCTGAAGAAATAGATTTTTAAGCTTTATAGCACAAACCTTAAGTTAAAATAACTATAGCGAAGAGCACATTTGGTGGTATGGCCAGAAGAGCAACCATGAACTTGTGAGGCTTTGCATGCCTTTGTTTTAAAGTCATTCCGGGCTTGATCCGGGATCTAAACACAGCTTTGCAAGCAGATACGAGTTTAATATTACCTATTTTTTGGTCTCTGTTTGCGTATCGGTAGGTTGCGGATCAATCGAAATTAAGCTTTTGCGATTCAGAGGTAGTTTTTTCTTGTATTGTTGTTCTTTTTTCAAGTAGTTTTGGCTTGCTTGAGAAAGTTTTTTGTAAAGAAGCTTTTTCTGTTTATTAACTCTAGCAACCTCTTTTCTGTAACTGATAATTTCTTCCCTAATTTCTGGGGGAATTTTTGCGACATAATCCTTATATTCATCAATGACTTTCTGAAACTCAGCAGGATCATGCAGCTTAGCCTTTGGTTTACTATCAGCCTCTTGTTCTGCTGCGTTTGTAACGCTCGCAAACAAAGCTATTAACAAATATATAGTAAAAACTTTTATCTTATTCATACAAATTCTCTCGAAAATTAAAAACGTTGAAATCAAAGCAATTAATTGGTATATACCACAATTAATAAAGCTATAAACCATTCTCGTTATAAAACTATGAATAACCCATTTAGTCAACCAAAACTCATCTATGAGATTAGCTTTATCACAAGTTATAAAGATATTGAAATCTTTGAAAAGTTCTTTCCAGAAGACGTTCTTGGAATATGTACATACGAAGTTAAATCTTTAACAATCGACTCACAAGATGATGATTTATGGGTAATAGAGATTTTAACCGGAGAAAAACATGAATTTCAGTCTTTAGTGAATGAGCTAAAAATTTATGCAAAGGCTAATAGTCTTCATTTTCACTCTGAGGTAACTCTGCAACAAGTTGAAGATAAAGATTGGGTGGCAGAGTATCAAAAGCAACTAAAGCCCATCGAAATTGGGAGATTCTTTATTACTTCAAGTTCCATAAGTGCAAACTGTCCTAAAGACAAGATTCCTATCTATATTGAAGCTTCAAGAGCCTTTGGAACCGGGGATCATGCCACAACATCTTTGTGTATTGATTCTATGAATTCTCTAAAAGACCATGCAATAACCACCATGTTTGATATAGGTACTGGTAGTGGCATACTAAGCTTTGTCGCTGAGAAAATTTGGCCAATGGCTAAAATATTAGCTTGTGATATAGAAGAAGTGTCAATAAAGATTGCTAAAGAAAATAGAATTTGTAACAATTCAAATATTTATTTTTACCAAAACTCAGAACATGATTTAAATATCCCTAAGGAATGGAGTAATCCCAAGTCTCAAATTAAAATGAACAACTGCGATTTAAGTGGTGAGCGCCAGCAAGCTGTTGTTTATAGGGAGGACGTGAGTTCCATGAAGAATCGTATTTGTACGTTTAATTGGGGAACTTGGGATAAAAAATTTGATCTAATAGTCAGTAATATCCTTGCTGCTCCTCTTATTTCAATGTCAAAAGCAATTAAATCTATTTCACACAAGAATACCCTATTGATTTTATCGGGTTTTTTAGATTATCAACTATCAAGTGTAGTTAAAGCATATAATAGTTCTGGTTTTGAGATAGTGAATAGCTTACAAAAAGATAGATGGGTGACATTAATATTCAAAGTAAACGTTGATTAACCAAAATTATTGACTTTTTGTATTTTGAATAGTAGAATCCTCTTAGTAATTTATCTAATAATTAACGAAGGTGAGTAATGGAAAAGTCTGGGAAAGCCAATTTCTTAACGGAGCTAAGAAGAGTGTTTTGGCCCATTGAGTGGCATGAAAATAAAAAATTCATCCCTATGGCTTTAATGATGGCTTGTATTCTTTTTAACTATGCCACAGTCAGGTCAGTAAAAGATGGACTAGTTGTTACTTATATTGGCCCAGAGGCAATAAGTTTTTTGAAAACCTATGTTGTTCTTCCGTCAGCTGTGATTTTTATGATTTTGTACGCAAAACTCTGCAATATGATGAGTCAGCAGAAGGTTTTTTATACAGTAACAGTGTTTTTTATAGTTTATTTTGTAATATTCACATTTGTACTCTACCCTAATCCAGATATATTCCATCCTTCAAAAGAAGTGATATCTTCATTAGCCGATCAATACCCAAATTTCAAATGGTTTATCAGAATTGGTGGAAGTTGGAGTTTTGCTTCATTCTACATGATGGCTGAAATGTGGGGCAGTATGATGCTTACGTTATTATTTTGGCAGTTTGCTAACCAAATAACTAAGACAGATGAGGCAAAGCGTTTTTACTCTATGTTTGGTCTACTTGGCAATGTTGCACTTCCTCTTGTGGCTATAACTTTCCATATACTTCTCAGTGAAGATACGCACATCGTTCCTGAAAACGTAAAGCTTATTCCAGTACTTTGTATAACTATCTTGAGCGGCATAATGATAGTGTTCTTGTATGGTTGGATTAATCGCAATGTTTTAACTGACCCAAGATTATATGATGCAGCTGCAGCTGGTTCCCCTAAGAAGAAGAAAGCTAAATTATCTCTTGGTGAGAGCTTTAAAATGATTCTAACATCTAGGTATCTTGGCTTACTTGTAATCCTTGTTCTTGCATATGGAATTTCGATTAACCTTGTTGAAGGTGTTTGGAAATCTAAAATCAAAGAGCTGTATCCAACTGTTGAAGCTTATACTGCTTACATGGGAAAATTTCAGGCTTATCAAGGTATTGTTGCAATATTCTTTATGTTAGTTGGAAGTAATATTCTGCGGAAAGTATCATGGTCTACTGCTGCGATATTTACGCCAATTATGATTCTGATCACGGGGCTTGCTTTTTTCTCATTCATAATTTTTGATAAAGGAATTGGTCTACAATTGGCAGCTTTTTTCGGCACAGGACCACTTGCAATGGTAGTTATTATAGGTATGGTTCAAAACGTGCTTAGTAAAGCAACCAAATACTCTCTGTTTGATTCAACAAAAGAAATGGCATATATCCCACTTGATGACGAAATGAAGAGTAAGGGTAAAGCTGCTGTTGATGTTATAGGAGGCAGGTTTGGTAAATCCGGAGGAGGCATTATTCAATCAACATTCTTTATCTTGATGCCGACATTTACGTTTACAGAAGCTACGCCATATTTTGCTGGTATATTCTTCGTAGTAGTAATTTTATGGCTCTTTGCTGT
This sequence comes from Rickettsiales bacterium, assembly GCA_947505405.1. GTDB lineage: Bacteria > Pseudomonadota > Alphaproteobacteria > Rickettsiales > Rickettsiaceae > Megaera_A. The sequence goes on along the minus strand of CANNHR010000070.1, from coordinate 3,709 downwards.
AAAAGCCCTTGGCAGGGAATACTATAATAAATTAGCCGAGAACGAAGCAGCCTAATTAGGCTATATCATTTCTACCTTAGTGCAATTATACCAAGGACTATTGCGCCGGTAAGAAGCTTTAGATCTGAGGGAGCAAGACCTACAACAAGAGCTATGCCTTGTATTTGTTGATAAATGATTGACCCAATAAATGGAGCTATTGTAAGTTTTAAAATGGAGTTGGTGCCAACCAATTTTTCACCAATCATCATTGCAGCTAGAGCATGAATGACTATGCCAACGCCAATCCCTATATCCGCATAGCCTTGGATTTGAACAAGAAGCCCACCAGCAAGGCCAGAAAAAGCATTACCGAGAAATAGTCCGGCGATAATATTCCTATTTAAGTTTATTCCAAGTTTCTCAGCAACTTTTGGGTTTAATCCCACGGCTCTGAATTGCAGCCCTTTTTCAGTATTGAGAAATAAATATAACGTTCCCATGATGACTAAATTTATTATGAGTAAGGTAGTGATTTGTGAAGAAATCCCATGTGCTAAATCTCGAAATAAATTAGGTAACTCAAATAATGCAATATTTGGCTTGCCCATAGCGCGCAGATTTATGCTATAGACCATTGTGCTGAGTATTATACCCGCAAGCAGAGTATTCACCTTATACCTTATGTGAATGATAGCAGTACAAATACCCACCATTCCAGCGGCGATACCTGCAGCAGTAAGTGAAACTAATGGATGTAGCCCAGCAACTATTAAAGATGCGCAAAGAGCTCCCCCAAGAGGATAAGAGCCTTCTGCTGTAAGATCTGGAAAATTGAGCAAACGAAATGGCACCATAATGCCAGTTACGAGAATTGACAGAATCAAGCCTTGCATCAAACCACTTGGAGCAATTTCGATTAGAGTATTAATCATATAGCTTATCCTATTTAATTTGGGTATACTAATTTAGTGAGAACTCGGCTGTGCTCACGTAGGTTACTACGCTGCGCAGCCTCGCTCTAAAACTAGCATACCCAAATTAAATAGGCTTTGCTATAATGGTCCGCCAACTTTGTGTAATATATCCAGAATAGCTTGTTCATTTAGCTTAGATTTTTCGGTGCCATTAACGTCATGTGCTATCACTCCCTGGTGCATGATAATTAGCCTGTCGCCATAATTTATTGCATCGGCAATACTATGCGTGATCATGAGAGTTGTAATATTATGATTTTTAACATAGCTATCCGTAAAGTTCATGACCTTCTCCTTACTTCGTGGATCAAGGGCGCTTGTGTGCTCATCAAGAAGCAATAAAGTGGGTTTTGGTGACATCGCCATTAAGGTGGCGATTGATTGCCTTTGGCCACCGGAAAGAGAAGATATACTGGTATTTATATATTTTTCTAAATCAAGGCCAAGCAACTTTATATCTTTTATAATCTCATCAGTTTGATTGGTAAAAAATTTGTATTTAGCCGAGCGTTCTCTCATTTTGCTTAAGGAAATATTTTCAAGCAAAGTCATCTCGCCGATGGTGCCTTTATTCATATCTTGTACCACGCTGCTCATGTCTTTTGCGCGCGCGCGTAATGATTGTCTTGATACATTTTTCTCATTTAGCAGAATTTCACCTGAATCAGCTTGATATTCACCAGAAATCACTTTTAGTAGTGTTGATTTTCCAGAGCCATTGCTGCCCAAAATAATGCAATACTCGCCTTCACGGACCTTTAAATCTATATTTTTTAAAGCCGGCTGGGCATTTTGAGGAAAGAATTTAGTAACATTGTGTAATTCTAGCATGATATCCTAATCCACAATTGTAACATTTGGTAAAGTAGCCGGAATTTTTAGCCCAATTTTATCAGCTCGTTTGCGGCTTATAAAAGCCTTATGATCCACTTCTTTTGGGTATATTGGTTTAATATTACTTGTTTTTTCTCCATTTAGTAACTTATCAATAATGATGGCTGCGTTAGCACCAACTTGTTTATGAGAAACGCCGTAGCTAGCAAGAGCCGTGTGAGAGATAACTTCTTCTCCATTAAAATTGAATAATGGTAATTGCATGGAGTATGCGGCACTTGCTATTGCTGGGAGAGAAGCTTGTATGGCACCGCTTGAGCCTGTATAGATAAAATCAACATTATCCTTAAATAGTTTCATTCTAGTGACAACATCTCTAGTATGTTCTACCGGGACAGAGACCACCTCTAATCCTAGTTCTTTGCCAGTAGCGATGAGCATATTTACAAGAGATAAATCGTTTGCCTCGCCAGTGGAGTAAAGTATACCAACCTTTTTTGCCGAGGGTAAAAGCTGTTTTGCAAGTTTAAGCATCAAAGACAAATCTTGTTTATCTGAAGCTCCTGTTATGTTCGAATTTGGATCGTCAGAAACTAGCCCTGCTTCAACTGGATCGGTAACATCAGCGTACACCACGGGAATATCTTTGATAATATTTTTCACTGCCTGAGCAATCGGCGTAGAGATTGCTACAATTATGCGCGGCTTGCTGGATTTTAGCTTATTAAGCATTTGAATAATTAGAGAAGTTTCAAAATTGACATCAGCAATTTCATATCTAATAGTTTTATCTTCAATGTAACCTAGCTGGGCTAACTTAGCTTTTAATCCATCAATAGTCTCTTGTAACGAAGAATGAGGGCCGTAGTTGGCTATGGCAATAAGCGGTAAAGTAGAATCTTTTTGATTATTTGTAAAAGTAGAGAATATCCCTAATAGGGATAATGCTACGAGAATTGTAGCTAAAGTTTTATGTAATTTTGACATGATCATATTCCTTTAATAAGTTTTTATTTGAGACAGAAGTATCTCAGCATTAGCGAGAACAAAACTAGTTACGCCAACGCCAACAATCATCCAAATAAAAAATACTTAAGGTATGCATGAATCAAAAATATATAAAATTTACACATTCATTATAGCTTATCTCTTGCTAATTGGTCAAGGGTTTTTCATATCAAACGTTACTTTTATCAATTCGATTGATATGCACTATGTTAAAGTGGTATTTGCTTTGACCTTTAATTAATAACTTTACTCCTTAAATTACTTCATAAATTCCTGGGTATCTAGAGAATCACAGGATCCAAAAATCAGTCATATTTTTGGCTTGAGATTAGTTTTTTAAAAAATAGTGTTTGACAATGGATCTGAATGTATATATAAAAATCCTCACGTCAGCAAAACTATTAGCTAACGGAAAGCTGTTTAAAAAGTTGAATAAAGAATAAAAACTAAATACACACCGCGATATTAAATAATATAATAATCGTGAGTGGATACTGATAGCATGTGTAAAAATAACTCTACATGCATCGTGTAATCTCAAGTTTTTGGCAAAATAAATAAAATAAGAGCATTTGGTGGATGCCTTGGCGTTAGAAGGCGATGAAGGACGTAATACACTGCGATAAGCTCTGGGGAGTTGTGAATAGACTTTGATCCGGAGATCTCCGAATGGGAAAACCCACCTGATTAATCAGGTATCATACAGTGAATACATAGCTGTATGAAGCAAACTCAGTGAACTGAAATATCTCATTAGCTGAAGGAAAGGACATCAACAGAGACTCCGCTAGTAGTGACGAGCGAACGCGGACCAGGCCAGTGGCTTTAAGGTAATAACTAGAACAACATGGAAAGGTTGGCAATAATAGGTGATAGCCCTGTATAGGTAAAAAGCTTTAGGGTCCTTGAGT
>CANNHR010000069.1 GCA_947505405.1 Rickettsiales bacterium | reverse complement strand
AGGTCTCCAATTAATGCATTTACTCACTTGTTTGCAGGACTTATTAGTTACCAAATCCGTACTGATAAACCCTCATTAGATCAGTTACTAAAATTGAATCCTTAAACACAGTTGGGGTTATGTTAAGCTCAACTTTATCGCTGCTAAAGTTTGGTAGGAAAAAAACACTTGAGGATAAGCAAGATAATTCTGTCCCTATTAAAGGGCTTATTTCAGGTATGGTTATGCATTATGCAAAATGTTGTCACCCCTTGCCCGGGGATAAGATTGTTGGTGTTATTCATACTGGAAGTGGTGTGACTATCCACACTTCAGATTGCGAAATGCTGAATAATTTTGCTGGTATGCCTGAGCGTATAATTGACCTGACATGGGATAGCAACGCTTCAAGTATCCCTTTTGTTTGTAGGATCAATTTAGTTCTTTTGAACGAAGCTGCTAGCTTGGCTGTAGTTTCAACTGAAATTGCTCGAGATGGAAGCAATATTATCAATTTTAAAATTACTAGCCGTAATCCAGATTATTTTGAAATGAATTTTGATATTGAAGTTGATTCAGTTGACCATATTGAAAAAATTATCAACTCTCTAAAGACCAAAAAAGTAGTTCAGTATGTCCAGAGAGCAAAATATTAGATTTATTTTAAAAATAGCTGTAGTATCTAAAAAATTAAGAACTAAATAAGATTTGAGCTGTCGTTGAAAAATACAGAGATAGTCGGCATTGGAACCGACATAGTCAATATTAAAAGAATAGAAGCTATATTCAAAAAATATGGCAATAAATTTTTAAGCAAAAATTTTCATGAACTGGAAATTTTGCATTTTAAAAACTTACCAGAACACAAAAAACCTGGATATTTAGCAAAAAGATTCGCGGCGAAAGAAGCGATAGCAAAAGCTTTAGGTTTTGGAATAGGAGAGCATTTAGCATTTGCTGACATAGCTGTTACTAAAAATGAATTAGGGGCTCCAATGGTAGAAATAAATTTGACAAAAAATCCAGAGATGAGTAAGTACAATATTCACATCTCTTTATCAGATGACCAGCCATTTGCAGTTGCATTCGCGGTAATTATAGCTTATCCAGTTTAATTTTGGTACATCAATTTTGCAAGACTCCGCTGTGCTTGCTTACACTTGTAAGCTCCGCGAGCCGACGTTTTGAAATTAACATACCCAAATTAAACTGGCTTTGCTATAGTAAGCAATATTGCCGGTATTAATCACAAAATTTACAGGACTAGAGCAGATGTTACTACTTGAAATGAAGAGAAAAAGAGGGACGTTAGACACCATTCATTTTGTCGGAATTGGTGGCATAGGCATGAGTGGAATAGCAGAAATTATGTATAACCTTGGCTATAAAGTACAGGGATCAGATTTGTCGGAAAGCAATAACACTAAGAGACTGCAAGAAAAAGGTATTAGAGTTATCATTGGACATGAAAAGCAAAACGTAAGTAATGTTTCATATGTCGTTATCTCGTCGGCAGTAAAGTCTGATAACCCTGAAGTTATAGCAGCAATAGAAACTAAAATTCCAGTCATTAGAAGAGCAGAGATGTTGGCCGAATTAATGCGGTTGAAGTGCTCGGTCGCTATTTCTGGTTCGCATGGAAAGACTACTACTACCTCTCTAGTTGCGTGTTTATTTGAAGCAGCCGGTCTTGACCCAACGGTAATTAATGGTGGGATAATTAATAACCGTAGCACAAATGCATATTTAGGAAAAAGTGATTATTTGGTGGTAGAGGCAGATGAATCAGATGCAACGTTCATTAAGATCCCATCAACGATAGGTATTATTACAAATATTGATCCTGAGCATATGGATTACTATAAGGATTTTGATAGTTTGATATTAGCATTTAAAAGCTTTTTTAGGAATTTACCTTTTTATGGTTTTGGAGTTGCTTGTATTGATCATCCCGTTGTTCGAAAACTAGTTGAAGAGGTGACGGAAAGGCGAGTTATAACTTATGGCATCGATTCGCCTGATGCTCATGTCGTAGCATATAATATTAAATCTGATACCCACTCATCAACGTTTGATATTAAATTTCAGTTACCCAGTTCAATTGGCATGACAACAATAGAGCATATAACAATTCCAACGCCCGGGAAGCACAATGTGCTGAATTCATTAGCGGCGATTGCAGTAGGTATTGAGCTTGATTTTGGTATAAAAGTGATCAAGAACGGATTTAAGGATTTCCAAGGAGTTAAAAGGCGATTTACTCGAGTAGGGCAATATAAAGGCGCAGAAATAATTGATGATTACGCGCATCATCCAGTTGAAGTTGCAGCAACCTTAGCAACTGCCCGAGTGATTGCGGATAGTCGAAGTGCTCGTGTGATTGCTATTTTTCAACCGCATAGATATTCAAGGCTTGAGAACTTGTTTTCTGAGTTCTCACAATGCTTTATTGATGCTGATGAAATTTACATTATGGATGTATATGCAGCTGGTGAGCAGCCAATTAAAGATATTAGCGGGGAAAATCTAGCAAAATCTATACAAAAATTAGGTGCTAATGCAAAATATTTGGCCGCTCATGAAGAGATTCCTTCAATCATCCAGGCGCAAGCGCAAAAAGGAGATTTATTTGTGATGATGGGTGCTGGAAGTATTAGTACATGGGCTAATCAGCTACTAGAAAAATTGGCGAAATAACTTTTATGAAACTACCAAATGTTCGAGGAAAATACAAAGAGAGCTACAACTTAGCTCATTTGACATGGTTTAAAGTTGGAGGCGCCGCCGATGTGTTATATAAACCATTCGATGAAGAGGATATAGCAGATTTTCTAAAGCAGAATAATGGAAAATTACCCGTGAGCGTCATTGGTGCAGGTTCAAATATAATCATTAGAGATCGCGGAATTGAAGGAGTGGTTATCAAACTTGGTAGTGGGTTTACAGGAATAGAAATTTTACCTGAAGGCGATCTTTTAGTTGGAGCAGGGTGTCTGAATTTTAACCTGGCTAAATTTGCGCACGCAAATAGCATCAAGGGGTTTGAGTTTTTAGTAGGTATTCCTGGAACGGTTGGCGGGGGAGTTGCAATGAATGCAGGATCCTATGGCTCCGAGTTTAAAGACATAGTGAAGTCAGTTTATGCAATAGATAAGCTAGGTATCAAAATGCAAATTCTGGTTGAGAATATTGGTTTCGAGTACAGGAGAAACTCGCTGCCAACAGACCTAATATACACAAAAGTAGTATTTCGAGCTGAGCGTGGAGATGCTAATGAAATTAAGCTAAGAATGCAGGATATTAACAAAAAAAGAGCAGAAACTCAGCCTATCACTGAAAAAACGGGAGGTAGTACTTTTGCCAATCCAGAAGGGAAAAGAGCTTGGGAATTAATCGATGCAGCTGGTCTTCGAGCTATGCAAATAGGTGATGCAGCGATTTCTGTAAAACATTGTAATTTTATGATAAATCAGGGTAATGCTAAAGCGTCTGATATGGAAGAACTGGGTGAGTTAGTGCGCCGTAAAGTTAAAGAGCATAGCGGAATTGAACTCAAATGGGAAATTAAGAGAATAGGAAGAAATGAAAAAATTTAATACGACTTATTTTGCAAAATCGAAGATAGCCGAGTGTTCTTTAAAAGGCGGTATGATTCTTGATGAATATGTAAAAATAAATGGTCAGGAAATAAATGAATTTAAACTAAATAGAGTTAACGATAAAAAGTTTGTTGTTGTTGTTGGTGGGGGGATGTCTGCTGAAAGAGAGGTATCGTTTATGTCCTCTAATGGGATTGTAAACTCTCTGTTGGAACTTGGTCATTTTGTAGTATTTGTTGATATGGCAGCAGATATTGCTTATGTTTTGCAAAAATTGAATCCTGATGTGGTATTTAACGGTCTGCACGGTACTTATGGTGAAGACGGCTGTTTGCAAGGAGTGCTTAATATTCTGCGTATTCCATATACAGGTCCTGGAGTTCTTGCTTCTGCAATAGCATTGAATAAGAAAAAATCTCATTTCATTTGCAAAGCGAATGAAATTAATGTTACGAGTGCAATGTTTGTCAGAAAATCAGATAATATAAAAAATGATCCTATGCCTAGGCCATATGTAATAAAGCCTCTATTGCAAGGATCAAGTATTGGAGTTGAAATAATATTTGACGAGGACGATTTTTCCTTTGCAAACTATAAATTTGAATATGGAGACGAGATTATTGTCGAGCAATATATCAAAGGCAGAGAAGTGCAAGTTGCAGTGTTAAATGGTAAGGCGATGGGTGCTCTTGAGATAAAACTACTACGAGGCAAGCGCTTTAACGATTACGAAGTTAAGTATAGTCCTGGTTTTTCAGAGCACTTACTGCCCGCTCCTATACCACGGCTTGCATATAATAAAGTTTTAGAAATATCAGAGTATGCTTGTCGCGTATTTGATTGTGACTTAGGTATAATGAGGGTAGATTTTATCTATAATGAGAGAGAAGATAAATTTTATTTGCTTGAAGCTAATACCCTTCCCGGTATGACTTCAATGTCTATGTGCCCGGAGATAGTAGCGCTTAAGGGAATTTCATATGTTCAGCTTGTTGATCAAATCCTTAGTGGTGCGCAATTCGAAAAATGAGTAATAGAAAAAGTCGTAGTTCGAGTAAAGCAAATATTTCTTTTCGAAGGAGGCTTTGGGCTTACTACCAGCGGGTTGCATTGCTATTAAAGCTATTGATAGTACTACTTGTGATTGTATTTTTTTATACTAGCGTGTTTGATAGTTATAAGCGTATAGCTCAAAGTGAGTTTTTTAAATTTTCAGCTAATCATGGTTTCGTTCTAGAAAATATAATAGTTGAGGGCCAGAAAAATACTCCATTAAAGGAAATAGTTGATTCATTAATGGCAGATAAGGGGGTTCCTATTTTTTCTATAGATATTTTAGCAGTAAAAGAAAGATTAGAAGAAAATATGTGGGTAAAAGCTGCAGTAGTAGAGAGAAGATTGCCATCAACAATGTACATTGCAGTCGTCGAACGGATGCCAATAGCAGTTTGGCAATTTGAGCAAAGACTATATCTGATTGATTCAGAAGGAAATCGTATTTCTGCATATAATGGGCAAGAGTTTGAAAACATTTTGCATGTTGTTGGTCAGGATGCTAATATTTATGCGCAAGTTCTGCTTGATGAGTTGAACAAATACCCTAATCTAGCATCAAAAGTAAAATCAGCCGTTAGATACGGGCAACGTCGCTGGAATCTCAATTTTAAAGAAGGAATTACTGTAAAGATGCCTGAAATAGGCTTTGCTTCAGCTTATGACTACCTCAATTCTCTTGATAAAAATAATAAGTTTTTTAATCAAGACTACAAAATGTTAGATCTTAGAGATGCTAATAAATATTACCTAGAGAAGAATTAAATTCTTGCTTGCAAATACTTTTTTATTGGTTTATTTTTAGTAATAATTAAACATTGCAACTCAGGATTAAACAAATGATGAATTTTAATATTGATGTAGCTATTTTTATAGTATTTATGGCTGGTAATCTAATATTTGGTTTATGGACAAGTCGAGGGGTTACTACTCTTCGTGGTTATGCGATTGGCAATAAAGATTTTAGCACCGCAACATTGGTTGCAACAATAGTTGCGACATGGGTGAGTGGGGAATTCTTTTATGGTTGGGTATATGAATCTTACGCTACTGGAATAGGATTTATTTATACCGTATTATTAGGAGATGTTTTAGGTTTGTTGTTGATAGGCTTTTGTTTCGCTCCTCGTATGAGCGAGTTCTTGGGTAAGCTTTCAATCGCTGAAGCTATGGGCAGTTTATATGGTAATAATGTTCGCATTATTACCTCTATCTCTGGGTTTATTGGCATAGCAGGAATTATTGCTGTACAGTTAAAAATAGCAGGGCTTCTATTTGAATACGCTCTTGGAGTAGCACCTATATATGGGGTTATATCATCGGGAATTATAATTACTTTATACTCCTCATTGGGCGGAATAAAATCGGTTACTTTGACTGATGTGGTGCAATTTGCCACTTTTGGCGTGGTCCTTCCAGTTATGGGCTATTTTCTTTTTAGTAATATAGAGAATACTCAAATTATTACAGATACTCTGGTAAACGATCCAAAATTTGATCATAAAACTGTGTTTAGTTTTTCGAATCCACAAATCTATTATTTTATAACATTATTCTTATGGGCTGTTATACCGTCATTTGATCCAGCATATTTTCAAAGAGTTGCTATGGCTCATGATACAAAACAAGCCGGTATTTCTTTCATCGTGGCTGCTTTTGTATGTTTATTTCTAGCAGTGACTGTATGTTGGATTGGAATATTAGTACTTTCTTCGCATCCAAATATGTCTGAAAGTGATGTTTTTAAATTCATTATTATAGATTCAGTGTGGTTTACAGGGTTTAAAGGAATAATCTTGATTGGTATTATGGCTATGGTGATGTCTACTGTTGATTCATATATTAACGCAAGTGCTGTGTTGATTGCGCATGATTTGCGCCAGTCGCTTAATATATCCTTTATTAAAAACGAATTGTTCGCTACTCGTCTTGGGTCAATGTTAATTGGTCTGCTCTCTTTAGCATTTGCTCTGCGTGAAGGGAGTTTTTTAGATCTTTTTATTTGGGCGAGTATGTTTTATATGCCAGTTGTATCTGTTCCATTTATTCTAGCGATACTAGGTTTCAGGAGCAGTACAAAAGCAGTGCTAATTGGCATGGGAGCTGGTTTTTTTACAGCAATGATATGGGAGTTGTTCTTTAAAATGGGTGGTGTAGGTGGTTTGATTCCGGGCATTTTTGCAAGTATTATCTTTTTATTTGGAGCGCATTATTTGCTGGGTCAGCCAGGCGGTTGGGTGGGGATTAAAGACCCTGCACCATTAATTAAAATCAGAGAAGAAAGAAGACAAAAGCGTAAAAAACTATGGCAAGAAATAAAATCATTTAATTTAATAAATGTCTTGGTAAAAAATACACCAAAAAGCGATGGTCTTATGTTTTTCTTGGGGCTATTTGTGATGATTTCTGCATTCGCTAGTGTCACTACTATGCCAAAAGATACTCAAGAACATTATGCATATTTTCTTGATATTTTTTATCCAATAGTTCTTTGCTCTACCAGTGCTTTGATGAGCTATCCTTTGTGGCTCCCTATATGGAGGATAGAAATAAGAGCAATTGGTGTTGTGTGGAATGTAATCATGTTCTTTGCTCTAATATGTTTTAGCTTTTTAATGGTTCTGATCAGCGAGTTCTCAGAAATACAATTAATGGTATTTATGGCAAATATCATGTTAATTTCAGCCTTAGTAAGCTGGCGCTGGGCATTATTTACACTTGTTACCGGAGTTCTTGCAACGTTAGTACTTTACAAGCACTATGTGCTATCGCATGGTGCACTCAGTGAAGTACAACCACTGGAATTTAAAATCATCTATTTGTTATTAATGGTAAGTAGTATGCTGGTCATATTCCTTAAACCAAAGCAAGAATATGTTGAAGCGACGGAGCATAAGGTCGATGATTTGGAAAACGAAGTTGACTATTTGCATGAGCAGGTTACTGACCTTGACGAAAAAGTCATTCACTACGTACAGCGTGTGGCTAATCAGAGTGTTGAGATAGAGCGACTTGGAGCAACAGCACAGAGAATACTCAATAATGTTAATCACGAGCTACGCTTGCCCGTTGGAAATGTGATGAACTTTGCCGAAATGCTCTCAAACGGGCTAGAGAAATATAGTAAGGATCAGCTGAAAGAGCTTTCAAGCG
>CANNHR010000068.1 GCA_947505405.1 Rickettsiales bacterium | reverse complement strand
GTAATCTATATTCATTAGGGTAATCTTTATTGATTGAAAACTCTAGAATACCCTAATATCTTCAGCTATTCAGCTCCTTTCTTAAACACAGTTGGGGTTATTTTAATGCGGTGACCCTGCGTTATGCCAAGCAGCACAAAGTTATTGCTTGAAAAAATTTTTACAATGTGTATCATTACGTCAAATTAATAACACCCAAAATGAGGTCAAGTTCATGGCTAGAGTAACTGTTGAGGATTGTATTGAAGAAGTTCCAAATAGATTTGAATTGGTAGTCCTGACATCTGAAAGAGCAAGAAATATCTCATCTGGAGCTCCTTTAACAATTGACCGTAACAATGATAAAAATCCAGTTGTAGCTCTGAGAGAAATCGCAGCCGGAAATATAGATATACAGAAATTAAGGGATTCTCAGATAGCTAATCTTCAGAAAAATAACAAGATTGATGATATTACGGATGAAAATCTATATGCTGAAAACCAAGATGCTGTCAGTCTCGAAGCGGATTATAGCGAAGCAGAAGAAGATAGTGTCTTTTCTCCAGATGATGAAATTGGCTTTGAAATCGGTCTTGATTTTAGCGATGATGTCGCAGACGAAGATAAGTAATGAAGTGTGTGTTTTAAAGTCATTCTGAGCGATATATGAAGTCATCCCAGGCGATATATGAAGTCATCCTGAGCGATATATAAAGTCATCCCGGGCTTGACCCGAGATCTGGGGAAATAGGAGTATAATTAACTTTCCTTCTACCTCCTGGGATCCTGAAACAAGTTCAGGATGACAGCCCAACAGTCAAGCCCGGGACTTAAAGGCAGGCGCAAGCTTCAATCAAGTTCAGGATTGACTAAAAAAGGCAGGCACAAGCTTCAATCAAGTTCGGCATGACCGCGTGTGTTTTAAAGTCATAATCATGACAGATAATCATAAGGAACTAAGTCCTAAGAAAGATCCTTTTCTATAATAGATAGCACCCAATCGAGCACTTTTGCTTCATCCTTAGGATTTCCTTCATATACATGCAAAGGTACTAAGGCCTCTCCTAGCTTACTCTCTGGTTTAACTCTGATTTGTGTTGGGTAGAACACATCAAAATGCTCACTGGGAGCGCGATCTTTCTTTGCGTAAGAATAAATACCTTGAACAGCAGTTGCTCCACCAAGATGCACCACACCTGGGATTTGTCTTAATTCCTTTACAAAATTCCAACATGTGCTACGGCAGAAACTATCTGTAAGTACATATATTTTAGCTTTAAAGGGCGCATTATCCTCATTAGTATAGAGATTCTCTTCATCGTTATATATACTCCATTTTTTCAGAAAAAAATCCTCTCCCTTTTTAAGAGATGCAGTATAGGATTTACTCGCCACGGGCCCATATGTTCTTTGAAACTCTGCAAAATTCTCTTGACTAATTCTCAACTTCTTTACCCAATGTTTATTATAATCATGCTCATTTCCTAGAGACTTAAGATACTCATCTCCCCAGAGGTTTCTGATAATGGGAACAGACCATTTTATTGCCCCGCCTCTGTTTCCTCTCATGTCAAATAGAATATAATCCTCCTTTGCCAAATCTTTTTTTAATACAGATAACATGCCAGTAAAATATACTGATTCCTTACGAGTTGGAAAAAAACTTGGAATTTTTATCCACACACCATTCGAAACCATTTCTATTTTAAACGACTCGTTAACCTCCGGCTGTCTTAGTTTTTTTACCGCCACAAGAGCGTTAGCTGACAGCTCAGTATATTTCAGTGCAATTGTTACAGGTTCGCCATTATGAATAATCGTGACTGTTTTGGGAGTTGGTTTGAATCTATTTCCATCAATTATAAGCGCATATACACTTGCTGAAACTAGAGTTAATTCTGAACGATCGTTTGCATAAAATGGCTCCAGATAGTCATCGTAATACTCATTAATCTCAATGTTGTTAATGTGTGTAACCCTATCTCCGACACTTACGTTCTTCAAATATTCAAGAAATGGGTGTTTATAAAATATGTAATGCCCATCGCCATTTTTTGCGCTAATAATTCCAGGATACATCTCAGCAGGTAAAGATATGTATCCTCTAAGACTGATATGAGATTCATCAAAACCATTGATAAAGTACTTCATTATATAGTGACAATCATCTCTATCTCCAATTCCATCAATTAGTTTCAAAGCACCTTCATACCCATTTTTATACCATTTTTGAAAACGTTGATCCGTCTTATTAGCATATGCAGCTGAATTCTTTTGAAATTGCAACCTAATAAAATCAAGATCTTTTTTACATATCTCTTGAAATGATTTAACGCCAGACTTTTCTTTTGCTGAAGCATATTGCGAAGGCAATAAACACATAAGCAATATTACAGTCAAGAATTTTACTATTTTCATAACAAAGGTAGAATTAAAGTTAGTTATTTTCAATAGACTTGTTCGGAACAGCCCTGCCAATTAGAAATTTTAAAACTTTATAAACAGAATAACAATTAAAAGAATAGTTTTTAAATCATAATTGCTAAAGCCTAGTCAAAAAAACAAGCACTGCTTCATGGGAGCAAAAAATATCGAAGCTTGCGCCTGCCTTCGGCCCAGGATCTTCTTCCACTGCCCCAGATCCCGGGTCAAGCCCGGGATGACTTTAGAACACAAGTGGTCAATCCTGAACTAGATAGACCATTTATAATTGACCTCTTTTCAAACTAATTTATTTAGAAAGAGATCTAATCTATCTTTTTCTTAAAAAATCAGGAACATCATGCACTGAAGACACTTTGTCAGAAACAGAAGGGGGAACTGTTTCGCTATGATTGTGCACAGCATTGTCACTGGCTTCATTAGAATTTAATGAATTCCACATACGACGTAACAATGACTGTTGCGGCTTAGTAGAAGAATGATTGGATGAATGTATCACTACTTTCGTTGGCTGTTGTTCACCTCTTTTCCAATCGATTTGTTGAGCTATACGCTCAAGCTTTTGCTGAATCTCAGCTTCACTCTCATTTATACTATCTCTATATTCATTATATGTTGGAGGTTGATGATTGTCTATGGATGAATTACTGCTAGCTAGAGAATATTTGTCATTTGCAATGCTAGTCTGATCATCCAATTCATCCTTTACTTCTATGACAGTATCTGCTGGTTTAACATAATTCATTTCGTCATGCTCAATTCCTGTTGCAACAACTGATACACGAATTTTACCTTCGAGCTCTGAATTAAAAGTAGAGCCAAATATTATATTAGCGTCAGGATCTCCAACTTCTTCTCTTATACGATTTGCAGCACTATCGACCTCATATAAAGTCATATCCTTCCCACCCGTAATGTTGATCAATACTCCACGAGCACCAAACATAGAGCTTTGATCTAGCAAAGGATTTGCAATAGCTGCTTCAGCAGCCTTAATCGCACGTTCTTCACCGCTTGCCTCTCCAGTTCCCATCATGGCCTTACCTTTTTCACTCATCACTGTTTCTATGTCAGCAAAGTCAAGGTTAACAAGGCCGGGTGAAGTGATCAAATCAGTTACTCCTCTGACGCCCGCATGCAAAACTTCATCGGCCATTTCAAAAGCTTCCTGAAATGTAGTATTTTCATTTGCAATACGGAATAAATTTTGATTGGGAATTACAATTAGTGTATCCACATGTTTTTGAAGCTCAGCAAGGCCTCCTTCAGCCGCTCTCATCCTCTTTGCTCCTTCGAATAAAAACGGTTTCGTTACTACACCCACCGTAAGTATTCCAAGTTCTCTTGCAATTTTTGCCACTATAGGAGACGCTCCAGTACCCGTACCACCTCCCATACCAGAAGTAATGAAGACCATGTTACTTCCTTCGAGATAAGATCGAATCTCACTTTCACTTTCAAGAGCAGCGTTCTTCCCTACATCCGGGGAAGCACCAGCTCCAAGACCTTTTGTCGAGGATACTCCTAGCTGAATTTTATTTACGCTTTCGGAATTTTTTAAAGCCTGAGCATCAGTATTTGCCACAACAAAATTAGCTCCTTTTAAATTAGCTCTAATCATATTATTAACAGCATTGCCGCCTGCCCCACCAACACCAAAAACTGTTATCGTTGGCTTTAAGATAATGTTTTCCGGAGCTTTAATATCCAATCCCATAGTTTTTCCTATACCATATCTTATAATAAATTTCTAATGAAACATGATGATATACGAGAATATTTCAGGCTGCAATTATAATTCTAAATTTTGCTCCAATAATTTAGTTCTGAAATTTAAGGAGTAAGATCTCAAAGTTGAAAATCTATTTTAACTACATAACTATTAGTACTTTATTAACTTTTGCTATGTAGACTCAACTCAAGACGCAGTCTTTGAAAAAAGTAACATATTCAAACTTAGGGATGAAAAATTATATCAAAGCACTATTAGATTATGAGAAAAATAACGGCAGCTTTGATCTGCTTTGCAATTTTATCGATTTACAAAAAGCTGATCTACTAAAATCATACTGCGATGGTGAAATTAATTTACCCTCGTTTGTTCTGCTAAAAAAGCTAAAAGAAAAATACGTCGACTTAGCACGTTCTGATGACGAACTAAATTCTCTCTTTGAAAACGCAATAGACTGCTCAAAGATCTTTTACATCCGAATATTAAAAATTATTAGTACAAAAAATATTAAATTTGAAAACTTATTCGCTCAGCAAGCTCAGCCTGTTGGTCAACAACTTATAAATCTTCTTATCAATATAAAATTCAGAGTAAAGTTAATTAGATTGAAGCGAAAATCCCTACAACCAAGCGGAGCATTGCGCTTTTTAGAAGAAATCACAATTCTTACAAAACCCTTAAGAACGACATTTAGCAGCATCTTGTATAAATTGAGCTTGCTTCAATCTACAAATTATAAATATGTTCCTATTATTTATTTTATAAGCCTATTGTTTATGTCGCCAATTCTTTTAATAGCCGGTCACTATTTCATAAGCGACCTATCTCTCATGCAAACCATCTACCTTAACGTTACGTTCTGCATATTAATAACTATAACTGCTATCTTAGCTTACCCCGTTAGACGCTTTGGTAAGATCGATATTAATGGTAGAGATGTCCTAGCTTACAAATATAAAGTTTTCTTTAACAACGTATCTAACAAAAAAATGTACCAAGTATTTGCTCTACAACGTTCAAATATCTCTAGACAGCAAATTAGTCAAAGTATAGACTCTCCCTAGCTCTAGGAGAAGTATTTCTTCATAGATGTAGAATAATTTTCTCCAACATGGACTAAACATGAATAAAAAAATTTCAATTTTTAGTCAGCGGTTTCAATTGACTCCTCTGATATTCGTTATAATTGGAGTTAGTCTTCTAATTTTACTAGGAAATTGGCAACTAAACCGACTCAAGAAAAAAACCAATTTTATTCAATCAATCGAATACAACATTGCAAACCCCGCCACCCCAATTGATAAGGTTAATTCAGAAGAACCAATCTATTCTAAAATAAGTATTTCTGGAAAGTTTTTGGCTGATAAAAATATATTTTTATACGGAAGACGATCTGCTTCACCTGAAAAAAATGGTTATTATTTACTTTCGGCCTTTGAAGCGACAAATGGCAAAATCTACCTGGTTTGCCGAGGTTGGATTCCACAAAGCGTAAAAAATAATCTCGGAGAATTTGCCTCGAAACAAATCTTTGATACATTTGAAGCAATTATTTTACCTAGCGAAACTAGGCAATTCATGATCCCGGAGAATGATAAAAATAACAGAATTTGGTTCACCATCGACCTTAATATGGCGCATGAAATGCTGGGGATAACCGAAGATAAATATTATCTTATGCAAATACAGAGCCACACTCTACCAGAAGGGGGAAAGTACTTATCAACAGCGCACCTAAGTAAAGTAAGAAACGACCATTTAGAATACGCTATAACTTGGTATAGTTTAGCTGCATGCTTACTCATAATGTTTTTTATCTATTGTCGGCAAAAAGACTGAGTTTAATCCAGATTATTCTAAATTTGGAGCAACACCTGATTCTGAAGCCTGAATAATTCACCACACCCGACAGATGCCAACTTAAGCATTTCTAGTAATTGCTCAGTAGTAAAATCACTTTCTTCACCAGTGCCTTGAATTTCTATCAAGTTACCTTTCTGATTAAACACAAAATTAGCATCTACTTCTGCCGCACTATCTTCCACATAATCTAGGTCGATAACTGCTTTGCCTTTATATATACCACAAGAAATCGCTGCAACTTGAGCAATCAATGGGTTAGTTTTAATTATCCTTTTGTCCATCATCCAACGAATCGCCAGATGAAGCGCTACGTAGCTTCCAGTTATAGCCGCGGTCCTAGTGCCCCCATCAGCGTTAATTACATCACAATCTATAAAAATCTGTCTTTCACCAAGAGCTTTTAAATCTACTACAGCTCTCATTGACCTACCTATTAATCTCTGTATTTCTAGAGTTCTGCCGCCTTGCTTACCGTGTGAAGCCTCACGGTTCATTCTCTCTTGAGTCGAACGTGGAAGCATCCCATACTCAGCAGTAACCCAACCATTGCCCTTGCCCTTCAAGAAACGTGGCACTGAATCATCAAAACTAGCCGAACATATTACATGCGTATTACCAAATTTGACCACACATGATCCTTCTGCATGCTTGAGAACAGCTGGTTCTATAGATATTTCTCTAAGTTGATTAAATTTTCTGCCTGATGGTCTCATAAATATTTACATTTTATCTTGAATTATGAATATCTCTAACTATATTTACTCTGTATGATATAGCATATAACACAAGATAGATATTTTGACATGGAAAAACAAGAGAAAGAATCTAATCTAGATCAAAATCTGGGAACGATTGAAGAGAATCAACAAGGTCATGATATTAGTAATGATGAACCTAAAATTGACTATGCAAAAGAAATAACGGCACTACAAGATAAGGCTAATCATCTCCAAGATAAACTTCTTCGCCAACTAGCAGAGGCTGAGAATATTAGAACACGCTCTGCAAAACTCATAGAAGAAGCAAAAGATTATGCTATTTTTGGCTTTTCAAGGGACTTAGTTCCAGTAATGGATAATCTATCACGAGCATTGGAGCATCTACCAAACAATCTTGATGCTGATACTAAAAACATAGTAGAAGGCATTAAAATGACCAAAAAAGAACTAGCTCATGCATTTAAAAAACATGCATTAGAGTTAATTCAGCCTCACTCGGGAGATAAATTTGACTATCATTCGCATCATGCAATTTCACAGATAATGACAGACCAGCAAGAACCAGGTACTATTGTCAATACTATGCAAGTTGGATATAAAATTAAAGACAGACTAATCAGGCCAGCTTCTGTTGCGGTAGCCAAGAAGCCTCATGCTGTTAAAGAAAATTTAGATGAATAAAGACAATAAATGCGAAATAATACCAAATCTATTTTTGAATATCTCATATTGCGTGAGATGTTTTTTTCTTACTCTATCTGTGTTGCTTTCATCTAGTGGTAACTGTTTTGCCCAAACTCATGAAATTTCTGAAATTTTTATAGAAGCAACAGGTAACAACAAACATGAAGCAAAAATAAAGGCTCATGAGCAAGGCATGTTACGCTCACTTCTTTTGCTAACAAACAAACTAAACCTCTCAACAGATAATATCAACCAAATACCATACTATAAATTAAAATCAGTCTTCAAGCCAATACTGGTACAAAACGAGATGAATTTAGTTGAGAAATACAGCGCGACCGTTACTTATTCTTATGATAAAGGTAAGTTATATCAGTTGATTCTGGAATATGGGGATACTAAAATAACCCCAACTGTGTTTAAGAAAGGAGCTGAATAGCTGAAGATATTAGGGTATTCTAGAGTTTTCAATCAATAAAGATTACCCTAATGAATATAGATTACGATAGTTTG
>CANNHR010000067.1 GCA_947505405.1 Rickettsiales bacterium | reverse complement strand
TGCATGATTTTTAATTTTAATATATGTATATTCGCATTAAAAATCATTGAAAATTATCCTAAAAATTCTATCAGACAATTCTATGAAGACAGGTTCTTAATTTTTCTGAATTAACTCAAAGCCCGATCGCGCGCACGAAGAGAGTGGAGGCCAGAGCCGGAATCGAACCGGCGATAGAGGATTTGCAGTCCACGGCATTACCATTTTGCTACCTGGCCAAACTGGTATATATAGCAGCACACCCAATCAGAGAACTCTGCTAAACAGTTCCATAGTGTTTGTAGTCAAATTTTATAAAAAAAGCAATAAGAAATTGGTCTTATAAACCCTATCACGCTGCTCTATTGAAATATTGAATTTCTCTATAACCCAATTTTCTGGCACTAACAAACGCTGAATAATTATCATAGGCATTAACAATCACTCCGCTTATTTTGTCAGGAAATTCATGTTGTAAAGTTTTAAAAATATAATCAATCACTCGCATTCCGTAATATCTAGTACTTCCTTGTGGATTAGTAAGTACAATTTTTGTTCTAGCAGTTGATAAAAATTTTCTTGCTCTCTCTAGGTTTTCTACTTCATATAGCATAAATTCCTCACAAACTTCTTAGTATATTAGTTACAACTCCCCAAATATGTACTTCCGAGTTTTCTAAAATAGGTATTGGATCAAAATTAGGATTCTCTGGAAGTAAGTACGGTTTTTTATCAATATAACCAAGACGTTTTACTGTAAGCATACCATCAAGTGCTGCAACAACAATTTTCCCCTCAACCGGAGTGATACTGCTGTCCACAAGCAACTTATCTCCTTCGTAAATTCCGGCATCGATCATAGATAGGCCAGTTACCTTGACGCAAAAAGTAGTATGTGGATTTTTAATAAGTAAGCTATTCATATCAAGCATTTCGTCAACATGATCTTCTGCTATTGAAGGAGAACCAGCTTCTACCATCGAGCTAAAAAAGGGAATTTTATATCCACCATTCAGTGAGTAGTCTTTTATATCTTCAACTAGATAATCAGGAACTCGGACTGCTTTTGTTGATGTACCATAACGACCTTGACCTTTTGGTCTACCAGCTCCGGATCTTTTTCCACCATGATTCATAATTTTACTCCTAAAAAAGTTTTTTGCTTGAAAACTGTACATTTATTGTATAACATACATTTAGATTCAATGCCAAATAAAAAAATAGGTTTATTATGATAATATCAAAAAATTCTTGGACACATAAAGAACCATCAGAAAACTGGAGTTTAAAAAGAGTGCAAAGAACAGCCATTTACGTAACTAGTAACAAGTACCAGATTAAATTAGGTGATATATTCCAAGTGCTTGGTAAATACAAAGCCATAATAGCTTTGGCATTTTTACTAATATTTCAGTTCTCACTATATGATTATAACTATACTGAGTATATTAACTTGAGTTTGTGATATTGACAGATTTATATCTCTTCAAGCTAATTTACTATACCAAGAAGAAATACGCCAGCCCCAAAAAGCTAAAAAATCCTATTGCATCAGTACAAGCAGTCAGAAAAACGCCTGAAGCCGTAGCAGGATCAATGTCAAAGTGATTAAGTATTATTGGAATACAAGAACCTAAAAAACCAGCAATTGTAAAATTCACTACAACAGCGCTGGCAAAAACTATACTTAATTTTATTTCAGAAAATAATAAAAAAGTGAGAATAATTCCAATAGTAGCAAGTAACAACCCATTTAGAGCACAAACATAAATTTCTTTTGTAATCACTCTTATAGTACTGGCACTGGTAATCTCTCTGTTGGCCAGCGCTCTGACTGTTACAGTCATAACCTGCGTACCAGCATTTCCTCCCATGGACGCAACGATAGGCATAATTGTAGCTAGGGTAATTAACTTAGAAATAGTGTCACTGAACTGGTTAATCACAAGTGAAGTAAGGCATGCTGTAATAAGATTCACGAATAACCACGGGAACCTACTTTTGGTTGTGGTGTATAAATTATAGAAAATATCGCTGTTATTAATACCACCAAGGTGCAGAAATTCGCTCTCAGCTTGTTCTTCAACGATATAAAGCATATTGTCAATCGATATACTTCCTACAAGTTTGCCCTGTTTGGTTGTCACTGGAACGATGGTTAGCGCATATTGCTTAAATATGAATGCTAACTCATCAAGCTTAGTATTGGTATCAGCCGCCATAAATTCGTAGTTCATCAATTCAACTAGAGGAACATTTCTAGAGCTTTTTAACAAGGTACATAATAGTATCGTTCCAACTGGTTTGAATCTGCCATCAACAACTATTGCCGCATGAAAGTCTGCGCTAATATTACTTCTTCTAATAAAATCAATCGCTTGACCAGCAGTCCAGTGTTGTCTGAGTGAAACAAAATCCTTTTCTAAGGCTCTGCCAGCAGTGTTTTCAGGATACTGAAAACCTTCTATAATTTGCTGACGTTTATCAGCTTTAAGTTTGGCAATTAATAATTCTTTTAACTCGGCATCAAGAACTTCTATTACTTCAATAGCATCTTCAATATCAAGTTCATCAATTAATCTAGCACTTACATCAATACCAAGAACTTCGATTGCTGGTTGTTTATTACCATCACTTAACCAAACAAGTACTTCTGAGTTAAGCATATTTGCAATAGCTGGAAAGATAATGTGATAATATTTGCGATTAACGTTATCTAAAAAGTCGGCTAAATCAGCGTAATGTAGTTCAAGAAGCAGCTGGGCTGCTTTTTCTATATGCTCGTCACTAATTAAATTTGTAATATACTCGAACTGCTGAGCGAGTTTATCCTGATGATCAGGTGATATAGTATTGAGCTCATCTTGCATAATCTCTCCTTCTTATATCAATGTTCATATTAAAGAAGCCAGCACTCAAGCGCCTGAGATTTGGTATGATAAACCTGGTGCGGCCGAGAAGATTTGAACTTCCACTCCTTATCAGAACAGCGACCTCAACGCTGCGCGTCTACCAATTTCGCCACGGCCGCTTATACGTCTGGTCGGATAAGTGCCTTTTTATGTAATTTTGTCATCAAAACTAGTTTGCGGTACTCACGTACAAGAGGTACGCTTAAGTTCCTCATCTTCGTTTTTTCTAAAACTTCCTACAAAAATTCAACTTATCCAACTAGACGCAGTATGGAAAACTTGTTTCTGTATAACAAGTTTTATAAGAAAAATCAATTATATAATGCGAATTTAAGATAAGCTGGGTTCAATGTGAGAAAATCAGGTTATACTGAAGCTGATGTTTTTACACCAACTGATTTTAACATATTGACTGTTTCGCACAAAGGCAGCCCAATAATATTTGAGAATGAACCAGAAATATAAGAAACGAACGACTCGGCATAACCAGCAATAGTGTAACCTCCAGCTTTGCCAATTCCTTGGTTAATAGAACAAAAATACTCAATTTCTGCCTCAGATAACTGCTTAAACTTGACTATTGATTTAACAACCTTTATTGATTTTCTCATTTCGGTAGCAGTTTTTTTGATCACACAAACTCCAGTATAAACACTGTGACGCCTTTGTGATAAAAGTTGTAAACTCAGGCGCACGTCTTCTGAGGTCATAGCTTTTCGCATAATCCGTCTACCTACTATTGGTATGGTATCTGCGCCAATAACAATACCTTGTTCAAGAGTGGCTGCCACACAAGCTGCTTTCTCAAAACTTAATCTTTGAGCGAGTTGTCTTGGTAGTTCCCCCGGTCTCTCTGATTCATCAATCTCAGAAGGAATAACAAAGTCAGGTATTATACCAACTTGGCTTAATAATTGAAGCCTGGCAGGGGAAGCTGATGCTAAAATAATTGGTAAATTCATACAAAACCTAATATCTAAGAATAACTCTGCCGTTAGTTAGATCATATGGGGTCATTTCAACACGAACTTTATCGCCAGCAAGAATACGAATACGATTTTTACGCATTCTTCCAGAAGTATGAGCAATAAACTGATGACCATTTTCAAGTTTTACTCGAAAATGCGCATTTGGAAGCAATTCTAAAACTTCTCCATCAAACTCAATTAATTCTTCTTTAGCCATAAAAATTCATGTTGTTAAAATATGTCATCAATGATAGCAACTATAATCAACTATTGCAAGATCAAACTCAGCTTATACCAATCGAGTTCTCAGGGTCATCGCATTAAAATAGCGTCATCCCAGAAGTTAGATACGCAAATGCTTTAGCACTTAGCGGATCTTACTATCTGGGATCTATCTACCAACATAGTAACCATACTACTTGAATGGATTCCAGATACTAAGTCTCATTACGCCCTAAAGGGCTATTCGACGTAAGTTCTGGAATGACGGCTTACTCATATTTTAATGCGGTGGCCCTGATCGAGTTCTTAATGTAGAATATATTTTACTCAGTCAAAAATATTCTACGCTCATAAATCAGAAGAGCGGCTAGATATAGGCATTTTAATACAAATCTGGGTTTTATAAAAGAATTATAGTTTCCTTAGCTTGAAGTAGAAACTATATACCTTGACTAGGGCCTCTTTTTACCGTCGGAGGAGTAGACATTGATCTTGGTCTTGTCGCTGAATTGTGCATAACTTCTGATATTTTAGTTACCTCGTGCTTAACAAAAGGCGGTATTGATTGCGATCTTGATTTAGTCATTTCACCTTTGCCTTTACCAGTGTCTTTAGCTCTAGCTTCAGACTGTTCAAACGATTTCTCAAACTCTTTAATTACCTTTTCAGGTTTTTTGACTGTTTTGATCGAACTATTAAAGTGAGAAGATTGTTGATCTAAAATTCCACTTGCTAATTTATCTGATTTATTAAGACCGAATTCAGGATTCGTTTTAATGGAATGACAACCTATTGTCCCACCTTGTACTCCAGCCATTTCCTGTGTATGGCCACCTGCAAGCTGAGAAAGGAAGTTCTTCTTACCAAGTTCAGATTTTGGATTGACATTAAGATAGGTGCTTACTAATTCTCTAGTTTCATTAGCTTGAGCATAACCTGTTCTATCCTTGCCGCTTTTACAAAAATTAACATCATGGGGATATTCCTTAGCTATTTTATCTCCAACGATAGTGTGAAGGGTGCCATCAGGGGATTTTACAGAATTCTTGACTAGGGCCATTTTGGCAGTAAGTTCCAAATTTACATTTTCAGACTTGGCAAAGATAGTATATGAATCTACTAAACTTTTTGCACTAGTTGCCACAGATAGATCTCGTGCAAGTTCGGGGTTTGTTTTGTGAAGAACTTGTAATTCTTGTTTTGCTTTTGTTTCGGTAGTTTTATAAGCGCCAAAAGTTATGGCTTCTACGAAATTGCCAAATCTAGACCCGCCTTTTTGTAAGTATTTACTAACATTCTTTAACCCCTCTTGTCCTTCTATCCCTTTACCAACATTACCTAAATTCTGCTCAAACTGTTTAGTATCTCTTCCTCCACCACCAATTAATCTCCATCTGTTAATAGGAGAAGCTGATACGCTCACACCATCAACTCTTTTCTTACCCTTTTCGAGCTGGTCAAAAACAAAATTCTCACCACGAATATTACCTAGCGTTTTACTGGTCAGAATATTCAAGTTCATTCTCTCTTCTGGAGGAAGAAAGCTTTTCAACTGCTTTAAATTCTCATCAGTAATTCCTTGTCTGGCTTCTTTATCAACAGTTTTGATTTTAGTTGTAGGAGTTCCAGCATGTAAGGTTTGAGATAAAATCTTAGGATCTGAACCTTCACTAGAAATAGCTGTAACTTTTTGGTATGCATTACGTACACCAACAACATCGCTAAGCAATTGGGTAGGTATTACTTTGTTTCCAAGAGCTATATCTGTAGCAACAGGCCTTAATAGATCTTGCTTATATTTATCCATCTTGTCAAACCATTCTACCCCGCAAGCTTCGCCGGGTTTAGATCGAGCAATATCTTGGTATTGATTCTTTTGTATATCTGTTAGACCATTGAGCATTATTTCAGCTTCATAAACGGTGTGAGGCTTGGAGTTTCTGTCTGAGGCGGTAGTAAGGGTAACTATATGTTGATGATCATCTTTAAAGTTCGCTACTTCACTGGCAAATTTCAATTTCTTCTCTGAATCAGCGATACCATTGCTGTCAAGGACATGAATCATCTGAGTATTGTAATTTTTTACAGTTTTACTGCCAAGAGTATCTACATTAGCCATGGCGTCTGTTGCTATGTGCATCAATTTCTTCTTAGCTAACTCTTTTGCTTCTGGAGCTAGATCAGATTGATCAATTAAATCTAAGGCTCCTCTGACTTGGTTCAGCAGCTGCATTGCATATTTTTCAGGAGCGTCTAGCTTTAGTAAAGCTTCATCAGTAGTAACATTTCTCGCGTCTCTCACAAGAGAAGATGTGCCATTGCCTAAATCAGGGCTTTCGTGCCAAACAATACCTAATCTATTATCTTTGATTTGATCAAGTTTCTTTATCGCGCCGGATAAATCACCTTCTGCAAATAGTTTTTGAGCTTCTTTCTTTCTTGCTTCAATATCTATTTTAGTTGGTGGAGTGCTGTCAATTCCTTTAGCAAAACCTAAGACCGCTTCTCTATTTTCATTTAATACTTCAAAGTTACTTTTAGACATAGCGCCTTTTGTGTTGCAATTGGTTTGGAAAGAGACCTATTCTATGATATCACCAAATAGATTAAGGTTTTACTAAAAAAAACTATGGAATTATATTTGTCGAAGAGAGTGTGATAGTTGTTATAATTTGGTATCAGTTACCAGAGGAATCTACCCATTTATAGGAAGTTGAATCGCTAAAGATTTTGCGTAAAAACTGATTATTAATTGAATGACTTGTTTTGTATCCATTTAATTCGCCGATAAAACCACCGCCAGCAGAAAATAAGTCGCCCAGTAAATCTAAGAGTTTATGGCGAACAAATTCGTTCTCGTGCCTTAATCCTTCGTGATTTAATATCACATCTTTATCAATTCCAATAGCATTATCTAGGGATGCACCCTTGGCTAGCCCCTTACTTTGAAGATAATCTAGTTCATGAACAAAGCCAAAAGTTCTTGAATCTGCTATCTCATCTTTAAAGCTTACATTTGATGAAAATACATGCTGTTGTTTGCCAATTACTGGACTCGTAAAATCAATGGTTAAATCAATATAAGCTTCCCCAAAAGGGCGTGCGATAATTTCTGAGCCACCGTCATTAACTCGAACTTCTTTGATTAGTTTTAAGTATCGCATAGGTGCATTTTGCTGCTTTCTACCTGCGCATTCTATCATAAAAACAAAGGGTTTGCTGCTCCCGTCCATAATTGGCACTTCTGGGCCGTCTACTTCGATAATAATATTGCTAATAGAGCAACCCCAGATCGCTGCCATCAAATGCTCAATAGTGGAAACTTGCGTGCCTGCATTGTTCCTGATCGAGGTAGAAAGTGTTGTGTCAAACACATTGCAATAAGATGCTTGTATCTTATTATCGAAAGCTGTGACATCTGTCCGCACAAATACCACACCAGTACCAGGTTTAGCTGGCTTAAGAGTAACCTGGGTTTTTTCCCCAGAGTGAACCCCTATACCATAGCAACTAATAGGATTTTGGATTGTCGTTTGCATGTTTAGAGCAATGTTAATTTTCATTTACTACCACGTGTATCCTACTGAAGGCCCATATGTATAGGCAACGAAATTATTGTTACTAAATGTTTCAGAACACCAGTTCTGGCCCTTATTTTAAAAAAACTCTAGACCCAAGAAAAAAGTTTTGTTATAAGTGTGCTTGGTATTTTGTTCCTCGGTAGCTCAGTGGTAGAGCAAACGGCTGTTAACCGTTTGGTCGCTGGTTCGAATCCGGCCCGAGGAGCCATTCCGTACGAGTAGTAGTTTTTTTGAATATGTCAAACGGGAAACGCAAGGTAAACTCTAGCTTGTGGCCTTTTAGTTTGAGGTTCTGAAATACGAAATTCAACATTTCGCGTTTTTTTGACATTTCAGAACCTTTGAAGGTTTCCAAGGCTTCAGAGGCAAAGTTTATCAGCATTTCAGTGGTGTTGATGAATTGATCATCTGCTTCATCGTAAGCATGTAATAATCTACTAATTTCATACTGACGATCTTTTAATCTTTGTTTTTTA
>CANNHR010000066.1 GCA_947505405.1 Rickettsiales bacterium | reverse complement strand
CTTCGTGATAAACATTTCCATCTCGTTTTGTATAATCAAATACTTCACCCGTTCTTTCATCTACTACTATGCTTCTTGAGTTATATGCACTACTGTTGCAAGCACTAGCCCCAGTACTTCTACTTACGAATTCTATCCTTGCAAAAGCAATTGCCATAACAATATATTTAATATTAAAGTCATAAACGCATTAAACTTATTTATAGTATTGATACCTCATTGAAAAAGCAAGCAAATTTATTTGCATGTTGCGTATACCATTATTCTCCGAATGAATGTTATAACATTATCACAACTCTCAAGAATACAAGAGCAAGATGTACCTATTTGGTTTGATTCATCAGTTTATGTTGGTGTGGTAGGCTACGGGGTGATATAATATAATTATTAAGACTATGGACTTAGAAATGGATATACATTTATATTTAGTGTCTACGAAAAAGTAGTTACTAAATATTTTATGTGGCTACTAATAACTAACAAAGAAAATCAAAAACAAATATGAAAACCGTAACAGAACAAAAAGTGAAATTAGAACAGAAGAAAAATAGATTAGCTGCCGAAGAAACGAGATTAAATCTCAAAGAACGAAAAATGCGCACTCGTCATTTAATTGAAATTGGTGGTTTAGTTGTTAAAGCAGAATTAGATCATCTGCCAACTAATACTCTTTATGGCGCACTACTATCTCTCAAAAATACCTTAGCTGGAAATGATGCCATTTTAAAACAATGGTCTAGTCTTGGCAAAACTGTTTTAGACAAAGATGAAAAAAGCAAAGTAGCAATTATTCTAAAACTAGACGATATGCCCTCCTCTGAAATTAGAACGCATCTTAGAACTCATGGCCTACGATGGAATCGCTTAAGAGAAGAATGGTATGGTTATGTTTCTAATATCAATTCTTTAAAAGAAGGTATTACCTCAATTAAACATGAGCTAGTAATATTATTTATGTAATAACTCATCCCCCTATCCCCTGTTACCACTATTCTCTTTTCTTGCGCACAAATACTACAGTTGTATTTAATAATATATAATTAGTATCTAGATACTCCTATATGCCGCTATTTGCTTGTTACTTTATTATTTATATAATATAATCTTATTATTATATTATTCCTAATTGACTAGTTGTTATGCAGATTATTAAAGTTAATCCACGTGATTGCACAAAATGGAAATATGCTGATAGAAGCATGTTTGAGTATGGCGACACCAATCTTCTAGCAGAAGATATCAAACGTAATGGACAAATAGAGCCAGTGTTTTTAAGGCCACTCAAAGAAGCAGGTGAGTTTAAATATGAGGTGATTGCTGGTAATCGTAGATTCCAAGCTTGTCTTAATGCGTCCATACAGATGAAAGCTGTAATTGCCGATGTATCAGATTATGAGGCCGCTATTATTCAAATCAAAGAAAATGAAAAAGTAGAGCTATCTGATTATTCAAAAGGCATGTCCTTCTTTAAGTTAAAACAGGACAATAAGCTTACGCAAGAGCAGCTTGCAGAAATAGTAGGTTGTCACAAAAGCAAAATACAAAAACTGTTATGTTTTGCTAAAATTGATAAAACTATTTGGAATGCCGTAGCTAACATGTCCAAAGTATCAGCTAAGTCAGCTGATACTATATAATCTTCTTTCAAAAAAGTCGCAAGCCTATAAAAATGCATTAATTGAAATTGCTGAAGAAATAAGAAAAGGCGCGGGTAGTAGACGTATTGAGCAATTTGTTAATGACCTTATACTTGGCGGAGAGCATAAAGAGGTAGACAGCGAAGTAATTCAATCTGACTCTGGACAGGTTTTTGCTATGTGGAAAACAGGAAGGCTTTGTCTGTCAAAGAGCTTAACCTTCGACAAAAAAGAGTTGAATGATTGTTTGTTAAAATTCTTTACTGCCCAGGCAAGAACAAATACTGACTTAAACTAGAAACTTTTAAAACAGGAGTATTAATATGAACAATTATGAGTTTGTGAAATTTGTTGCCAATAGGTTTGGTATTGACGAAACTGTTGCTGAAAGCATGGTCGATATGGTTGCTCAAACTTTGCAATAGCTTATGTCTTGCGGCCAATCTGTAACTATCGATGAAATAGGTGAATTTAAGTCTGTACCCCTATTCCCAAATGGATTAAATCATCACAATAATATTGCTCTTGCTAAAGTAGCTAAACGTAATATTGTCAGCTTTAAAGCTAGTGATAGACTGGCGGGCTATTCTTGCGTTTAATCGCATAGGATCGCTTCTATGCTTGCAATAAGCGGATATTTCCAGTAATTTCAATTTAAATACTTAAATTAGAACTAAATTACCTATGAATAACGATGAAATTCTGACAATTAAGGAGCTTGCGACTTATCTAAAAATAGCTGAAAAAACAGCTTATCGTTTTGTTTGCGAAGGTAAGCTGCCAGGGTTTAGGGTTGGCAGCGCATGGCGTTTTAAGAAACAGGCCATAGATGAATGGATTAACATAAACAATAATAAGACTATGGCTTTTAAAAAGATTAATAAATCATGTTAACTATGGAATATTTAAAATCGTTATGTAAAGCAATGGGCTTTTCGCCTGAAAACGACTCTATCTCAACATGGATAAAAACCTATTCTAATCACAATAACTATACTTTGAAAGTTAATTTAAACGATCAAAACATTGATTATGGGAATCTTATAACACTTGGAGACAAAACAACATGCAATTTTAGAGCTGATGAGAATTTTGTCATATTAGAGTGCGTGAACCGATTATTGGAAAAAGGTTATTCACCGAAAAACATCATACTTGAGCAACGATGGTCTACTGGTCATGGCACAAGTGGAAAATTAGATATTTTGGTTACTAATGATGATGGCTCTAGTTATTTAATGATCGAATGCAAAACCTATGGTATTGAATTTGACAAAGAGTTAAAGCGTATATTTAAAAACGGTGGTCAGCTTTTTACTTATTTTCAACAAGATAAAAAGGCTGATGTTTTGATGTTATACTCTTCCGAGATGAATAAAAAAGAAACTATCCTATATCGCAATGAAATTATCAGAATAGAGAACAATTACAAGCAAACAGGGAGCGTTCAAGACTTTTATGACTGTTGGAACAAATTAACTAAAAATAACGGTGTGTTTGATAGTTGGGTTAAAGCTTATGATTTTCAGAGCAAAGCTTTAACTCCAAAAAATTTAAATGACATAACACAAGAAGATAGTAGTTTTATTTTTAATCAGTTTTTAGAAATTCTGCGGCATAATGTAGTTTCCGATAAGCCGAATGCATTCAACAAAATATTCACTCTTTTCCTTTGTAAAATATATGATGAAAAAGTTACAAAATCTAGCGACGAGTTAGCCTTCCAGTGGTTCTACACCCCCTACCGTTATAATGGCGTTAACTATCCACCAGATTGCAATATTTCTTTCCAAAAACGCCTTACTGATCTTTACAAAAAAGGAATGAAAGAATTTTTAGATAAAAAGGTTACTGATATTTCGGATGCAGAGATAGAGGAGCGTTATGGCAGTCTTTCTGACGATACAAGAAAACAGATATTAGATGATATTGTTGAATTAAGGCTTAAGAAAAACAATGAATTTGCTATAAAAGAAGTATTTGATGATAGTTCATTCCAGGAGAATGCAAAGATAGTAAAAGAAGTCGTGGAGCTTCTGCAAGGTTATAAAATTCGCTATACAAAAAAGCAGCAATATTTAAGTGATTTTTTTGAACTACTTTTAACAACTGGATTAAAACAAGAATCAGGGCAGTTTTTTACGCCAGTACCCATTGCTCAATTTATTATTAAAAGTCTTCCATTTGATAAAATCATACAAGATAAATTGCAAAAAGGTGAAAAGGATAATTTATTGCCGACAATAATTGATTATGCAGCTGGAAGTGGGCATTTTATCACCGAGAGTATGCATGAAATGCAACGTATCCTCAATATTACAAACCACAATGAGTATATACCTGATACCGCAAAAAAAATAAAAAGTTGGCAAGAAGATCACTTTGATTGGGCATTTAATTACGTATATGGAATAGAGAAAGACTATCGCTTGGTAAAGGTTAGCAAAGTAGGTTGTTACCTTCACGGAGATGGTTTAGCGCGAATATTCCACAGCGATGGTCTTGGAAATTTTAGTAACACTTTGGAATATGATGGTTTATTAAAAAGAGCTGACAAGACTTTTCCAAAAGAAAATAAGCAATTTGATATTGTGGTCTCGAATCCGCCATACTCAGTATCAGCATTTAAAAATAATTCCAGAAAATATTTTAATGAAAATGACTTTGAGCTGTATAATTATCTCACTGATCAAAGTAGCGAAATAGAATGTTTATTTGTTGAGCGTACCAAGCAACTGTTAAAAGATGGTGGTATTGCAGCTGTAGTACTACCTAGCAGCATCCTAAGTAATACAGGACTATACACAAAAACTCGGGAAATAATTTTAAATTATTTTGAAATCATTGCCATTGCAGAGTTTGATAGTAATACTTTTATGGCAACTGGTACAAATACAATCACATTATTCATGAGAAGAAGGAATAACTATGACTGCCAAAACATCAATATAGCTGTGAAAGATGCTATCTCATATAAAAAAGATAGCACTATTAATAAAATTGAACAACCAATTAGCAAGTACGTTAGCCATGTGTGGCAAGGCGTAACATATGGCGATTATGTTAGCTTATTAGAGAGAAAACCAAACCTTAATATTGAAAGCCATGAAATATATCTGGAATATCGTAAGAAGCTTCAGTTTAAAAATGAAAAAGAGTTCTGGGATAGCGTAATAAAGCTTGAACAAGAAAAAATCTTGTATTTCATATTAACTTATTTACAGAAAATAGTTTTGGTGAAGACGGGTGCGGAAAATAAAGGAAAACAGTTTTTGGGTTACGAATTTAGTAATCGTCGTGGAAATGAAGGTATACATCCAACACAAAGAGGGAAAACTATAGACGAATGTACCAAATTATTCGATCCAGATAATTTTGAAAACCCTGAGAAAGCAAGCGCCTATATTTATCGTGCATTTAACGGAGATTTTGAAAGTGAAATACACGTAGACTTGCAACAAAACATTACACGCCACGCTTTGGTAGATATGCTGACTTTTGACAGAGCGGATTTTGAGAAAAGTATTTCAATAGCGATTAAAAAAAAAGTAAATTACGAAGCCATATGGCATAATAATTCATTAAAAACTTTATCAAGCATTGCTCTGATTCAAAAAGGTACATCTTTAACAAAAGATCAAACTAGCCCTGGAACTATCCCTGTCATTGCTGGTGGTCAAAAACCTGCATATTTTCACAAACACTCAAACAGAGATGGAGCGACTATAACCGTAAGTGCATCAGGTGCTTATGCTGGATTCGTGAATTATTTTGACACTCCTATCTTTGCATCAGATTGTAATACTATCAAATCAAAAGATGAGGACTTAATTTTAACAAAAATAATATTTTATTTTTTGCAAAGATTGCAACCATATATATATAGTTTACAAAGAGGTCAAGCGCAACCTCATGTTTATAATGAAGATTTGCAAAAAATACAAATCCCCCTACCACCTATATCTATACAAAAAAAAATCATTACTGAAGTTGAGATTTTGGAAAGGGAGGAAGTAAAAGCAAAAGAAGTTATACAGGGTCTTAAAAATTCTATTTTTTTAATTATTGAAAATAGCACGAATCAAGAAAAATTAGTAAAACTCGGAGATGTTACAAAAATCATTAGTGGAGGGACACCTGACACAAAGAATCAAGATTATTGGGATGGAGAGATTAATTGGGCGACTTTAAGAGATGCCAAAAACAAGTATTTGTATAGTACTAATAAAAAAATAACAGTACTAGGTATGAAAAAAAGCGGTGCAGTACTATTACCTGTAAATACACTAATTTTTTCTTCGCGCGCAACCATTGGTGAGGTGTGCATTACAAAAGTAGAAACATGCACTAATCAAGGATTTAAGAATTTCATTTGTTCCGATAAAATTCACTATGAATATTTGTATCACATTTTGAGCCAACGATCTTCGGATATTGCAACTTTAGCATCAGGCATGACGTATCCAGAGATTTCTAAGACGCAAATAGCTGATTACAAAATCCCTTTACCAGCAATTCAAGACCAGCAGAAGATAATAGGTAAAATAGAAGCAATAGAAGCGCAAATAACAGTGCTAAAACAAAAATTAATAGAGCTACCTCGGCAAAAAGAAATGATTTTAAAACGCCACTTAAAATAATATAAGGTATTATCAAAGAACTGCGCAACAAAAATCCATCCGCATAGATATGTAGCAACTTTTGCTGAAATATGCTACTATGCCTCTATAGTTAAAGGTAACAAATTGATATTTAAATTAAACTTATGACAGAATCCATTTCACCAAGAATCGACCTAGCCTTCAAGAAGATCTTTGGTGTTGAAGAGAATAAAGACCTCCTCATCCTGCTCATTAATTCTATTGTCAGCAATGAGGATCAAGTAGCAGATGTTATTTTGCTCAATCCGTACAATGTTAAGAATTTTAAAACAGATAAACTATCGATATTAGATATTAAGGCCAAGGGAATAGATGGCAAACAGTTCAACATTGAGATTCAGATCACCGATGAAGCTGATTATGATAAACGAGTATTGTACTATTGGGGTAAGTTATATACTGAGCAGTTAAAAACTTCTGAGGATTATTCCAAATTAAATAAGACTATAGGAATACATATACTGAACTTCACCTCAATTACTGAATCGAAAAAATATCATCATTCCTTTCATTTAGTAGATGAAGCGACTGGCATGCGTTATTTTAAAGATATAGAGCTTCATACAATAGAGCTAAATAAATTCACCAAAAATGATGATGATGACTTAAATTCATTAGTGACAAAAATCAAAGATGCTCTTGATGTATGGATTGCTTTTTTAACCCGAAACGATCTGTTAGACCCCGCCAATTTACCAAAGAGCCTAGACACCCCAGGCCTTAAAAAGGCTTTAAATGTACTGGAAGTTATGAATTTCTCAAAAGAAGAAAGAAAAGCATATGAAGATCGCTTGAAATGGTTTCGAATTGAAGCTAATACACTGAAAAAAATGAGAGAAGATAGTTTGGCCGAAGGTGTGGAGATAGGTAAGGCCGAAATGGCAAAAGAGATGCTATCTAACAATGAGCCAATAACTAATATCATCAAATATACTGGTCTAACTCTTGAGCAAATTGATAAGTTAAAATCATCATGAGCGATCCATTAAAAAACTCTTCCAATTCCACTCTCGAAAAAACTGCCCTTAACATGCTCAAACAGAAGCTAAATACTGAGTTGATCACTTCTGTTACTGGGCTTTCTAGCGAGGATATTCTAAAACTTAAAAACAAATTATAATAATTCAAATATAACGAGTAAACTAATGAACAAACAAGAATTTATAACACACATAGCTAATCAACATGAATGTAAGAAAGTCGAAGCTGAGAAAGCTATAGACATGTTCACCTCCTCTGTAATTGATGCCATGGCTCAAGGTAATGAGATTTCCATTGTTGGTTTTGGTAACTTCTATGTCAATAAAGTCGCTGCAAGGTCTGGTCGTAATCCTCGTAGTGGAGAAGCTTTGCAGATTAAAGCTTATAATCAACCAAAATTCAAAGCTGGTAAAAAGGCGAAGGATGCTTGTAACAGTTAAGTCTTGAGAGAATTATGGAAAAAGGCAAAGTAACGTGGTTTGATACTACAAAAGGCTATGGATTTATTGCGCCTGATGACGGTAGCGAAGATATATTTGTTCATATTAGCGAGGTAAAAAGTGCTGGCTATACAAGCTTAACTAAGAATCAGACTATCGGATATGAGCTATATACCAAAAAAGGCAAGTCCTATGCTATAAACCTACAATTAATATAGTTAAGAGCGTGAATATGAGTGAAGTAATAGAAGCTGAAAAGCTGAAACAAATAATCCACAAAATAGAGAACATAGAGCAAGAAAAGTTAGAAGCTTCAGATCTTCTTAAGGATGTTTTTAATGAAGCTAAATCTATGGGTTTTGATGTAAAAATTATCAAACATGTCATAAAACTTAGAAAGAAAGACAAAAATGCTCTAGCTGAGGAA
>CANNHR010000065.1 GCA_947505405.1 Rickettsiales bacterium | reverse complement strand
AGAATATTATAGTTGTTGTTGGTAGTGTGGATAAGGGAGATTATAACTTACCCACATTTTTATCAACAATTTTATTTGTTCTAATTTGTATATAAATAAATGTAATTTGAAGTTTATTCATCTTATTCACGGCTAATTTAATACAGTGCATATATGTGTGCGTAATGCCGTAGAATTTGAGGATAACTAGGGTGTAAGTCAAAACTACCTATATTCTGCACATAATTATCAACATATAAAACTATTAAGTATAAATTGTGGATTTATAAGCAAAAAACAGTTAAAAAATATCCATATGTTAAATATTTATCCACAATCAAGATGTTCATAAAATGAAAAAACTAATCGTTCACTTAGTTTCAGAATCTTCAGGTCAAACAGTAAAGCATGCAGCAAACACAGCTCTTGCAAAATTTAGTGATATAGAAGTTAAGAAATATCATTGGCCAATGACAAGAAACCACAAAGTACTTCAAGAAGTTTTTGAAAAAGTTAGGATAAAGCCAGGAATTATACTTTATACAATTTCTGATGAAAATTTACGAAAAGAATTAAAAAAATTTTGCTATGAAATGAAAATACCATGTGTATCAGTTGTTAGTAAAATTGTTAAGGAAATAGCAGAATATATAGGAACTAGTGCAGATAGTGGAGTTGGGTATACGAATAAATTTGATGATAGATACTTTGATAAAGTTGACGCAATAGAATATTCCTTAAGACACGACGATGGACAGGCGATAGATGATCTAGAAGAAGCTGATATTATCCTTATTGGACCCTCAAGAACTTCAAAAACTCCAACGTCTGTATATTTAGCTTATAATGGATTTAAAACAGCAAATATTCCCTTTGTTCACGGCTGTCCTTTCCCAGATTTTTTACCAAAAATGAGTAACCCAATAATCTTTGGTTTGATAATTAATCCGAACAGGTTGATTGAAATTAGAGAAAGTAGAATGAATTTGTTACAAGTTAAAGAGACCTCTAATAACTACACGGATATAAAAATCGTACAAGATGAATGTCTTCAAATAAAAAGAATTTGTGCACAAAATAATTGGAAAACTATAGATGTTTCTATGAGATCTATTGAAGAAACGGCAGCAATTATCATGAGAGCCTATTATGAGAATAAAAAAAGAATAAAATAATACCAAACTTATCTCAGCTTGCGGATAAGCTATCCCGAACTGAGATAAATTCCATGAAAAATCACTTTTGCGCAATTTAATTTTGAAAATGGTATAAATGAGAAATATTGCTGTTACTGGGAGTTTTGCTTCGGGAAAAACTTATGTTATAAATTGTATAAAAAATTTAGGATATAAGGTTTTCTCGTGTGATGACTACGTAAAATTATTATATCAGGATCGAAGAATTACTAATCAAATTGAGAAAGAAATAAAAGGGCTTAAAGTATTTGATAAAGCAAAGCTTGCTGAAATAATTTATAATGATGCTAAGATGAGGAAAAAACTGGAAAATATAGTTCATCCTCTTGTAAGAAATGGTATAAAAGAGTTTGAATTTGATAATCAGAATGAGAGCTTAATTTTTACCGAAGTGCCGCTACTATTTGAGACGGAGTTTGACAAACATTTTAGTAAAGTAATTTGCGTATTTTGTTCGGAAGAAACTAGATGGGAAAGGGCTAAACTAAGGAGAATAAAAGATTTAGAGGCTTTTGAGAAAATAAAAAAAGTTCAACTACCTCAGGAAGTAAAAATGGCAAGATCTGATTTTGTTATCAATAGCGAAGTAGACGTAGAAGAAAAAATTATAGAAATAATTAATAAAATGATATGACAGTTAGAGAAATAGTGCTTGATACGGAAACAACGGGCCTTAGCCCAAGAGATGGGCATAGAATTGTTGAAATTGGTGCCTTAGAAATGGTAAACAAAGTTCTAACTGGAAAGAAATTTCATTTTTATATAAATCCAGAAAGAGATATGCCTCTGGAAGCATATAGAATTCATGGAATTTCAAGTGAGTTCTTGAAAGATAAGCCATTATTTAAAGATATAGCAGACACTTTCCTAAGATTTATTGAGGATAGTAAGCTAGTTATTCACAACGCTCCGTTTGACATTAAATTTTTAAATCATGAACTATCGTTGTTAAGCTTATCGTCATTAGAGCTTACAAACACAATTGATACACTAATAATAGCAAGAAAAACTTTTCCAGGTGCAAAGGTAAATTTGAATGCATTATGTAGAAGATTTAAGGTTGATAATTCATCAAGGCAGTATCATGGAGCTTTAAAAGATGCAGAGCTTTTAGCAGAAGTGTATGTAGAACTTACTGGTGGTAGACAAACTAGTTTCATGATAAAAAATGAATCTGTAAGTTTTAATTCAGATAAGAATTTGTCGCTCGTATTGGGCAATAAAATAATTATGCGGCCGTCCCAAGAAGAACAAACTTTACATAAGGAATTTCTGCAAAGGATATTTAATTAAATATACGCTAATTCAACTTAAACGATTATATATACAAAAATTTGTATGGAACTAAAAAATAGCCTTAGAAAAACAATAGTTGAGGATCGTAAGAAATTTAGTGAAGTCATGCACTCTAATGCGAATGATACAATTATAAAAAATGTTAGTGATTTTTTATATTCCCAAATTAGTGAAAAAGCGGATTCTCTAGACAAAAAATTAAGATTAATAGTTGGTTTATATTGGCCAATGGCAGGCGAGCCTGATTTATTAAAATTAGCAGTGGCCTCAAAGTGGTCTGTAGTTATTCCGAAGATCCGAGGAGAGCGAATGGATTTCGTAAAATACGAAGTAGGTCACGAGCTTGAAATAAGTTTGTTTGGTAAATTAAAACAGCCAAGGAATAATATTAAAGTAGTTCCAAATATCGCTATTTTGCCAGGGTTGGCATTTAGTTTGTCTGGCCATAGGCTTGGTTTTGGAGTGGGGCACTATGACAAATATTTTGCCAAAATAGGAAGCAGCATTACTAAAATTGGGGTATGTTTTCATGAAAATTTGTACGAGTGCTTGCCATACGAAGCTCATGACACTAAGATGGACTATATAATAACAGATAAAATTATCATTTCATTTAATCCCACACTGGTGTCATGACTCTAACCTTATTCGATGTAGTAATCTTAACAATAGTTTCAATATCATCTCTATTTGGGCTTTACAAAGGGATGATACAGATTGTAATTAATTTTCTCGGTTTTGTAGCTTCCATATTTGTTGCTATACTTCTTTATCCTAAGGTCAAAATTGTTCTCTCAAGTTATTTCAATAACGATTTAATTATATCAATTGCTAGCGGCGTTTCTGCCTATATATTTTCATTAATAGTTTTTACATTTATCTGTTCTAGTTTGATAATGATGGTTTCTGTTATTAGCCAAGGTTTTCTTGATCGTCTACTAGGTGTGATTGCTGGTTTTATCAGAGGTATTTTAATATCCGTTATATTGTTTGGGTGTGCAGCAATTTTTGCTACAGGATCTTACTCTAAAGCTGAATCGGTAGAGGATTTGGTGGATAATCTTTCACAGGATGATTATCCAGAGTGGTTAAAAACTGCAATTATGACTCCATACCTAGAGAGTATACTCAAAGACATTGTAAAACTCATTCCTGCTGGAATTCTAAGTAATATTGAGCTGCCCAGTGCTAAAAATATTGATAAGGGAGATGTTGTCGATGAGATAAAGAAAAAGGCGAGTGAAATAAATTTGCCTGGTGATATTAATTTGGATAAAAATATAAAAGATCTACTTCCAGCAAAAGAGTAGGCGGAACTTATCCGTTATGAAAAAATACACATTTCGAGAACATTTTAGAGAGTTAAAAAGGCGCTTTTTACAGCTGTTTGGGATGTTCATAATTGCTTTTGGATTATGCTATTGGTTTAGCGATAATATCTACAGAATTATACTATCTCCGCTTATAGAGATTACAGGCGATAACAGTAGAAAAATAATATACACAAGCCTTACTGAAGCTTTTTTCTCATATATTAAACTCTCAGCCTTTGCCGCCTTTATTTTAGTTTTTCCATTTTGTTGTTACCAAGTCTATGCTTTTATCAGGCCTGGCCTCCATAAGGAAGAAGGGAAAATAATTGCTAGTGTTTTATCATTATCACCGTTACTTTTCTATTTTGGTTGTTTTTTTATGTTCTATTTGGTAATGCCAAATGCTTGGTTATTTTTCATAAGTTATGAAAATGTTGATGTTGGATTGCCGCTTGTTCTTGAAGCAAGAATCAGTGAATATTTAAGTTTGGTAATACAACTGACTCTGGCTTTTGGTATATCTTTTCAGTTACCAATTATCATGATAATATTGTCAGCGATTGGTTTGGTTAGTACAGACTCATTAAAACGCAAGAGAAGGGTAGCCATTGTTATAATTTTCATAGTAGCTGCAATCTTAACTCCGCCCGATGTATTTAGCCAGATAGCCCTTGCAATACCTTTGCTTTTATTATATGAAGTTTCGATATTACTGTGTAAGTTACTAGAAAAAAAGAGAGTTTAAAAAATGTTAGATATTAAGTGGATTAGAGATAATGAAGAAGAGTTTAATATTCTGCTACAGAAAAGAGGCATAAAACTTGATTCTAGTGGGATAATTGAACTTGATGAAGAAAAAAGGCAACTTACAACTTTAGTTCAGCAGTTTCAACAAGCAAAAAATACTAAGTCAAAAAGACTTGCTGGTTTGAAGGGAAACTCAACTAAAGAGTTTGAGGAAATTAAAAGAGATGTAGAGCATATTA
Source organism: Rickettsiales bacterium (assembly GCA_947505405.1). Taxonomy (GTDB): domain Bacteria; phylum Pseudomonadota; class Alphaproteobacteria; order Rickettsiales; family Rickettsiaceae; genus Megaera_A. Next base: position 3,956 of record CANNHR010000065.1, on the reverse strand, counting down.
ATGAAAAGCTCACTGAACTATCAGCTAGAATGGGTCACAGCGATAAACTACAGAAGATAATGGATAATATACCTAATCTTCCTGCCGAGGATGTTCCATATGGTACCGATGAGTCTATGAACAAAATTATAAGAAGCTTCAAAGAACCAAGTGTTATAGAAAATGCTAAGGAGCATTTTGAACTTGGTACTGATCTTGGTATGATGGATTTTGAGCAAACTGCAAAAATTTCAGGTAGCAGATTTGTTACACTGAAAGGTGGGCTTGCAAGGCTCCAGAGAGCCATTATCAGCTTTATGATAGATACCCACACGGAAGAATTTCAATTTGAAGAAATAGCTCCTCCAGCTTTGGTGAGGCCTGAAGCTATGTATAATACTGGTCAGTTACCAAAATTAGCTGAAGATTCATATGTAACAGAAGATGGTAAATTTAGATTGATTCCGACTGGCGAGGTGCCACTTACAAACATGGTTGCTGACTCAATTTTAAAACGAGAAGAACTGCCAATTCGGTATGTTGCTTATACGGAGTGTTTTAGGTCAGAAGCTGGCAGTGCCGGGAAGGATACTAGAGGAATGATCAGGAACCATCAATTTGGTAAAGTTGAACTGGTTACTATTACCGTGCCGGAAGAATCAGAGCAGGAACATGAGCGAATGTTAAGCGCAGCCGAAGAAATTCTAAAAAGGCTAGAACTTCCATATCGCGTAACGCTTCTCTGCACAGGAGATATGGGATTTTCTGCACAAAAAACTTTTGATTTAGAAGTATGGCTTCCAGGTCAGAAGAAATATAGAGAAATTTCGAGCATATCAAATTGTGGCGATTTTCAGGCCAGAAGAATGAAGGCCAGATACAAAGAATTTGGTGCGACTAATACAACATTTGTTCATACTTTAAATGGATCTGGATTAGCTGTTGGCAGAACTATTGTTGCTGTTTTAGAGAATTATCAAAATGAAGATGGTTCAATAACAATTCCCGAGGTACTAAGGCCTTATATGAGCGGGGAATCAATAATTGCTAAAGTGGTAAAATAAGAAATGAATATAGATATATATTTTATTTCTGACGTTGTGGGATTAATAGGAGTTTTTCTTATAATAACATCATTTTTCCTATTGCAAACAGAGAAGTTTACCCCATCTTCCTCAGGCTACTTATTCTTTAACTTGTTTGGAGCAATGATGTTACTCTTTTCTCTATGCTATACTTGGAATTTAGCCTCAGTAATTATTGAATGCTTATGGCTTGCTGTCACTATTTATGGAATAATTAAGTTCAAGATATTAAGAAAAAAGTCCTAATATACCTCAGCTTGCGGATAAGATACAATCCCGAATTGGCGTCAACTTGATTGGACCGAAGGCTGATAGTGTTCAAACTAATGTAACTGAAAATCTATCCAGAACTATTAAATTAGTTTGCTATTGGGTAAGTTTTCTATCTTTAAGATCAAACTATCGTTAGTATGTATAGAGGAATATTACTTAATAATATCTACATGAAACATATAATAGCGCTTATTTTTGTACTCATTCAAGCTATTGCAGCTAACGCTTCGGAGAGTAAAACGATAGCTTCATCTCAGTGCGCAGAAAGTTTTAGCAAGAATAAGTTGCTTGGTGGATGGTATTTGTGGGAGCCTTATCAGTTCAATAAAATTACTGCCGGTGGTTATAATTTGACTGGTATGGATGTTGATTTAGTTAGAAGCATAGCAAAAAGAGTTGATGTTGAAATAAATTATGATCAAGTTGATTGGGGGCAGCATCAGGAAGATTTGAAGTCTGGAGAGAGAGATATAGCTGCGGGTGCGACTTATACAGCAAATAGGGCTGAGTATGTTTATTTTTCCGTTCCATATAGGTTTGAAGAAAACTCTTTATTCACATTAAGCGATAGTAATAAAAACTTAGAGTTTCAGTCTATTTCAGAATTTTTAGCTCAAATTAGACTGCAAAATTATATTTTAGGTGTTACCAAAGGTTTTATATATGCAGACCCACAAATAAACCTGTTCATAAATGACGAGACAACTCAAGATATAGTTAAGCAATATGCAAATGATGTAGAAGCATTGAACGCCCTGTCAAAGGGCGAAATAGATGGATTTATTGCTGACAGAGTTGTAGGAGCGGCGGCTATTTTAAATAATAAAACAAACAGCGCGGTTAAAGAAGTTCAACTTTATATAAAAACCCCAATTCATTTGATGTTTAGTAAAAAAACAGTACCTCTTGAGTTGGTGGATAAATTTAATCAAGAAATAAAGAAATTTAGCACCAGTGATGAATTTAAAAATATTGCCAAAACTTATCTGTATCCGGTATTGCTTTTGCAAACTATAGACTCTCAGTGGTTTTACTTTATTGGAGTGATAGGAACATTGGCATTTGCTATCTCTGGTATTGCTATTGCTGCTAAGGATAATGCCACCTTGTTTGGTACATTTCTCTTTGCAATGCTTCCTTCGGCTGGTGGAGGAATAATGCGAGATATATTGATTAATAGAGATGAAGTAGGAATATTCTTAACCCCATCGTATATGTACTACATTATCATAGTGGTGCTTGTTGGTTTTTCTGCAATTAGATTGCTTGAGTATTATAACCAAAAGGCCAATGAGGATGATCAGATAACGCGTTTTTGGGATAACGTTCTTGTTCTCGGAGATGCTTTGGGTCAGGCTGCATTTATTGTTACAGGTGTTTGTATTGTAATTATGGCAAGAATTGAACCAATAGAATTGTGGGGGCCGTTCTTTGCTTTTTTAACAGCAAATGGAGGAGGGATATTAAGAGATTTACTACGCAAGAAGCATTACATCATCTGTTTAAACGGCGCAATTAATGCAGAAGTTTCAATCATATGGGGCTTAATATTCAGTATATATCTTGATATCAATTCCCATAATCCTGATCCAAGTTCTATTAGAAATGTTGTGATTGTAATTGCTATTGGCGCATTTATCACTAGGGTGACAGCATATTATCTGAAAATGCCAAATCTAAAATTCAGAGCAGAATCAGAAGCTAAAAAAATAACAGAAACTCTTGATGAACCGAGCTAAATGTTATAGTAAAAGCAGTTAACTATGTGTTAATTATTCCGTAGTACACTTTAATATACTTCTCTCTAAACTAAATATTTTAAGAGTTTTTTAACAATTATAGAGTGCAATAAGGACAATTTAGAAAGAAGTAAAATTTATAATTTAAATTAGAGGATTTTATGGAACCATTTTCATTTATACTTATTGTAACAAGTATAGCAATTTTTTTTTCAACCGGCACTGCTGTTGCCGTTTATGCAATTACTAGAGATAATGAACCTCAAGACTATGGTATTGAAGAAGAGGAAACTGAAACAAGTAAGACAGTTTCTAATACTAATGATGCTGCTGTTATCCCAGAAATCGAAACAAACACAACTACAACAAACGTAAAAGTAGAGCAAGACAACAGAAGCGAGTTGGTGAAAATGTTATGCGCTCTTGGTGACAAAACCAGTCAGGATTCTATAACACTTGGAGATAAAATTGCTCATGATGTCATAATACTTGGAGATAAAATTGCTCATGAAACTTATCTTTCAGCAGAGGAATGAAGGTAAATAACCTAAGTGTTTGATGTAAGAAAATAATAAAAATCATCAATCAATTTGTGCTTTTTTACTAAAAAACAGCAAAAAATCTCTAAATTATGGACAATTTTTTCTCACTTTCTTATATCAAACTCAGGTTAACTATGGTTAACGGCAGTGCAGCACAAAAAGTATTTTTGTAAAGCAAAATCACCCTTTTCCCATAATAGACTTAGAGACTATATAACCCCAACTGTGTTTAAGGATTCAATTTTAGTAACTGATCTAATGAGGGTTTATCAGTACGGATTTGGTAACTAATAAGTCCTGCAAACAAGTGAGTAAATGCATTAATTGGAGACCTATGC
>CANNHR010000064.1 GCA_947505405.1 Rickettsiales bacterium | reverse complement strand
CGCATATTTCATTGCAGCATCTTGGCAGGCTTCGTCCCAGTTTTTTGTTCCCCAAAGGCAATATTTTTTCCCAACTTTGAACTCTTTTAGAGGTCGGAGCTCACGTGACACAGGATAGCGCCAGAAATATTTCGATCTACCTTGCGGCATAAGCTCAAATTTCTCCGGCTCTTGTATTGGTTCTGTGGCTTGAGCAGAATTTAAATGAAATAATGTCAACAATATTATGAGTATAAATCGCATAGAATTCTTTCTTAATTTTGAGTTTGGTACAATCCTAATATTGCATTCTGGTCAACGCCAATTTCAACAAATCTGTATCGCCATAAAATCGATTTTGCTCCGATCGAAGGCAAATCAGGAAGGTAATTTTTCCCAGCTATCATGAGTCGTGATCTATTGAGAACCAAATTGTAGTATTTACCAAAGTTACGCTTGAATAGATCCGATTCAAGTTCATGAACGCTGCTGGTGTCAAAAGTATTGATCGCTACAACTCCATGGGGCGTTAGCATCTTTTTTATATCTTGCATGAATTGATCAGTTAAAAGCTGCGGTGGGATATAATCGACGTTAAATGCGTCAATAAGGATAATGTCATATAGGTCTGCTGCAGAGTTTTTGGCAAATATCGCCCCATCTTCTATAAATATCTTATTATGAGAGTCTTCTTTATAGCCAAAATATTGCTCGACAATTTTAGGTAATACGGGATTGATTTCGACCGTGTCAATCTGCGTTCTTGAGAGTAATATATTTAATGCATTATGAACGCTTGCTCCACCTAAGCCAATTATTAATATTCTTTGTGGATTATCATTAAAGAACAAGGTGCTAAGGAATAGTTTCACATATCCATGCAGAACTATTTTAGGAGTTTTTATTAATGTGCAGCTTTGAACTATTGGTGTTGGTGGTTTGATAAAAGTGATGCATCTTTGGTTGTTTTTCTCAAAGACCCACACAGGTCCGAAGTCACTTTCTTCCTTAATTAGTATCTTAGAGTAGTTACTATTTTTTATAAAAACAAGCGAAGTAATAAGTATAATAATAGCCACAATGAAAAGTGCTAATATTTTCGCTAGTTTTCTACTATTTAAGAAAGAGAAGAACGCATTCATGATTTTGCAGCTCGAATTCTGTCTAAAATTTCATCACGAAAGTGTTTTATCAAGCCTTGTATTGGCCAAGCGGCAGCATCGCCAAGTGCGCATATAGTATGCCCTTCAACTTGCCGGGTAACGTCTAGTAGCTCATCTATTTCTTCTGGCCTGGCATCACCGCTCACAAGGCGCATCATAACTCGCCACATCCATCCAGTTCCTTCTCGGCATGGTGTACATTGACCGCACGATTCGTGCATATAGAATTTACTGAGGCGAGCAATGGCGTAAATAATGTCAGTTGATTGATCCATGACAATCAGTCCGCCAGTACCAAGTCCAGAGCCGACACTCCGCAATGAATCAAAATCCATGGTAACAGTTTCGCATACATCTTTTGGAATCATTGGCACAGAGGATCCGCCTGGAATTATTGCTTTTAAATTATCCCAACCTCCACGAATTCCTCCAGCATGCTTTTCAATCAATTCTCTGAGTGGTATACCCATTTCTTCTTCTACATTACATGGGGTATTAACATGACCGGATATGCAAAATAATTTAGTTCCAGTATTATTTGGTTTTCCAAGTCCTGCAAACCACGAAGCCCCTCTGCGTAATATCGTCGGTACAACTGCAATAGATTCAACGTTATTAATAGTTGTTGGGCAGCCATATAAGCCAGCACCCGCGGGGAATGGAGGTTTTAGCCTTGGCTGACCTTTTTTACCCTCTAAGCTTTCTAGCAAGGCTGTTTCTTCGCCGCAAATATAAGCTCCAGCTCCTCGATGCAGATATATGTCAATATCGTAACCAGATCCGCAGGCATTTTTACCAATTAATTGGGCATCATAAGCCTCATCAATTGCTTTTTGTAGGATGAGAGCTTCATTATAAAATTCTCCACGTATATATATATAGCAAACATGTGCCCCGATACCCACGCTTGCAATAACCGATCCTTCAATCAGTTTATGTGGCTCATATCTTAAAATATCACGATCCTTACATGTTCCTGGTTCGGACTCGTCCGCATTGACTACTAAATAGGATGGCTTAGTAGGGTGATCCTTTGGCATAAAAGACCACTTCATCCCTGTTGAAAAACCAGCACCTCCACGTCCGCGCAAACCAGAGGCTTTTACTTGCTCAATAATCCAGTCGCGTCCGTTCTGAATTAGTGACTTTGTCTTATCCCAATCACCACGCTTTTTTGCAGCACTAAGGTCAGCCTGCTCGTTGCCATCAATATTGGTAAAAATTTTGTCTTCATTCGTTATCATGATCGTCTCTTTGTATCAAAAAATATTGAGGAATTTTTATCTCTACGACTTTATTAAACGATGCATTTGAGTTAAACACGATATACCATTCATCGTTCTTTATATAAAATTGGATCTCCCTCTTTTCGATTTTTTCTAAAAATTGTTCCCAGCTGCAGTTTAAACTTAAATGACCTTCCGAGAGCTCAGCTAGTTTGCCAAGTAGATGATTACCATGTAGGTTGAATACATTATCTGGAGTTAATATAGCGCCAGTTTCTGAATTAAAATTTAATACGTCGATGCGCCATAATTTGTCATCTTTTTTGGTAAGCCAGAGAACACTAAAAAAATCTTTTGTTCCTGAATTAGGTACATCATAATTTACTGAGAAGTGGTGTTTATCACCACTATTACAAATGCTGTAAAGCTCTATAAAATCATGAATTTCATCATTGATTTTCATAAAAAGCTCTTCGTCCTCGTTTGCTAATTTTGGGTACGGCACGCTGCCATGACATTTGCCAGAACGAATTGTTTTATCAAAATCCAGATGTTTATCAACTATAAAAAAACCATTGCTGATATAGTTAGCCCAGGTGACTAGGGGCGTGATCGTGATGATAAATAGTAAAATCAATAATTTTTTCACTTAAAGTTCCTGTTGCCTAGTTTTATTTTTTCTCAGAGATTGTAGTATCTCACCAACTTTTGCTGCATTCAAATCTTCATAGAAATCATCATTAATTTGTACTACAGGAGCGTTCCTGCATGCTCCGAGACATTCAACTTCTGAAATCGTAAAGAGGCCGTCATCAGACGTTTCTCCACATTTTGTCTTAGCATGTTGCTCGCAGGCTTTCATTACTTCATCAGAACCCATGAGCCAACAAGGTGTTGTTCCACATAATTGAATATGATATTTGCCCACAGGTTTTAGATTAAACATCGTGTAAAAAGTTGCGACTTCATACGCACGCATGAATGGTTCAGATAGATAGCTTGCTACACACTCAATTGCTGCGGTAGACAACCATCCGCCATTCTGTCTTTGAGCTAATTCAAGTAGTGGTAGCATAGCACTTTTCTGGCGGCTGGTTGGATATTTAGCTATAATTTCTTCAGCTTTTTTTATACTATTTTTGTTGAAAGTAAATACTTCTTTTTCCTTACTCATCGATCTATTTCTCCAAATACAAGATCCAAACTAGAAATAACCGAGACTACATCTGCCATTAGATGACCACGTGTCATGAAATCAAGCCCTTGTAGGTGCGCAAATCCAGGCGCTTTTATTTTGCATCTATAAGGTTTGTTTGTACCATCGGAGTATAAATATACACCAAATTCCCCTTTAGGTGCTTCAACAAATCCATAAGCTTCGCCTGCTGGTACATCATATCCTTCAGTATACAGCTTAAAGTGATGAATCATAGCTTCCATCGATTCTTTCATCTGGCTTCGCTTTGGTGGAATCATTTTGGCATCCCTTGAGTGAACCTCGCCTTTTGGCATGGCTTTGATACATTGATCAATAATTTTTACGGACTGATACATCTCTTCAACACGTACTAAATAGCGATCATAACAATCTCCATTTGTTCCAATTGGTACATCGAAATCCATTTTATCATACACTTCATACGGGTTACTTTTGCGCAAATCCCATTCTATTCCTGAGCCTCGTAGCATTGGGCCAGAAAATCCCCAATCCATGGCTTGTTTTTGACTTACAACGCCTACGTCAACCAGCCTTTGCTTCCATATTCTGTTATTTGTTAGCAAAGTCTCGGTATCTGCTAAAACGCTTAAAAATTGGTTGTTGAATGTTGCTATATCTTCTAGGAGACCATCTGGTAAATCTGCTGTAACTCCGCCTGGCCTAAAATAGTTTGCGTGCATGCGTGAACCTGATACTCTTTCATAAAATTCCATGATTTTTTCGCGTTCTTCGAATAACCATAAAAGAGGGGTAGTTGCTCCAAGGTCAACAGCTTGAGTACCTATATTCATAGTGTGGTTAAGTATTCTCGTAAGCTCAGAAAACAAAACACGGATATATTGCGCACGCACGGGCACACGGCAGCCCAAAAGTTGTTCTACAGCCAGGGCATAAGCATGTTCTTGGCACATAGGAGATACATAATCAAGTCGGTCAAAATAGGGGACTGCTTGAGCATAGGTTTTGTGCTCAATTAGTTTTTCAGTGCCGCGATGCAAAAGACCAATATGTGGATCGGATTTGTTAATTACTTCTCCGTCCATTTCTAAGATCAAGCGAAGCACACCATGCGCCGCGGGATGCTGCGGGCCAAAGTTGATAGTAGTGATCGTTTCTTTTTTACTCTCTGTCATAGCGTTCCAAATATGTGCTTAGAACCTATCTTCATAGATTTATTCTGCATAATTTTTGTCTAATATTCTGCATTTTATGCATGGTTTTTAATTTTAATATATGTATATTCGCATTAAAAATCATTGTAAACTACAAAAATTATCCTAAAAATTCTATCAGATAATTCTATGAAGACAGGTTCTTATTTTGTTGCCTTCTCATCACCCGGAAGTTTTTGTCCTTCTAGGCCTTGCCAAGGCGAGGAGAAATCAAAATTCCTAAATTCTTGCTCAAGCAGCACTGGCTCGTAAATAACTTTTTCAAGCTTTTCGTCATATCGGACTTGCACATGGCCTGTTAGTGGAAAATCTTTACGTAAAGGGTGCCCAACAAAGCCGTAATCGGTAAGGATACGGCGCATATCTGGGCAGCCGTCAAACTCGATACCATACATGTCAAAGGTTTCTCTCTCATACCAACAAGCAGCACTAAAAATAGTTGCAATAGAAGGCGTCGATTGGCCTTCTTCAATATCAATTTTAAATAATAATCTCTTATTCAATTTCAGACTAAGAAGGCTATATACAACTTCGAAACGTTCTTGCCGTTCAGGAAAATCTGCACCAAATAGATCTGTAAGTATTGTAAATCGTAAGTCTTCATGCTCTTTTGCAAACTGCAGTATCGCAAGAATACCACTTTTACCAACTTTATAAGCAGTAAACCCCTTGATATTAATCGGAATAAGCTGAAAGTTATTATCCTTAGCAAATTTATTGATAATATGTAAAAAATCCATATCTAACCCTTAAATCTGCTTGTTCTTTTGATTTTGCGTTGTAACTGCATCAATCCGTAAATTAGAGCTTCTGCTGTTGGAGGACATCCAGGAACGTACACATCCACAGGAACTATTCGATCGCATCCTCTCACTACGGAGTATGAATAATGATAATATCCACCACCGTTAGCACAGCTACCCATTGAAATTACATATTTAGGATCGGCCATTTGATCGTAAACTCTTCTCATTGCGGGCGCCATTTTGTTAGTAAGCGTTCCTGCTACAATCATTAGATCTGCTTGTCTGGGACTTGGTCTAAACAAAAAGCCAAATCGATCCATATCATATCTACTAGCAGCCGCTTGCATCATCTCTACGGCGCAACAAGCAAGGCCAAACGTCATTGGCCAAAGGGAGTTTGCTCTTGCCCAACCGATCAAATCGTCAACTTTAGTTAAAACATAACCACGATCTGACAATTCTTGTTCGAAGAAACTATCTTGATTGATCAACTTTTTTGTCATAAATATACACTAATTCCTTGAACGATTATACTACTATTCCCACTCAAGAGCACCCTTTTTCCATTCGTATATAAAACCCACCGTTAATACTAGTAAAAACACCATCATTGACCAGAAGCCGAGTTGGCCGATAGCTTTTAAATTAATTGCCCACGGTATTAAGAACGCCACTTCGAGATCAAAAATAATGAATAATATTGCAACCAAGTAAAAACGAATATCAAACTTCCCTCTCGCGTCATCAAACGCATCAAATCCGCACTCGTAACTTGAGAGTTTGTTCTTGTTTGGTTTTTCGGTTGCCAAAACTTTAGGTAAAACAACGACTACAACAGATAGTACGGTTGCTATTCCGAAGAAAACAACAATTGGTAAATATTCGCCTAGAAATTGAGCGCTGGGCTGCATAATATTTGTCAACTTTATTGCTATATAATTCTACTAGCTACACCATATATCACTTTATATCAATGGGAATCTGACATTAGATGGATAAATCAATAACCTTGTGTATATTTTTGTAACAATACTGCATATAATTTTTATCACAAAATACTAAAAAAGGTTTGAGAATTTAAACGATTTAGTCTAGGATAAAGTTTAACAATTATTCAGTAGTTTGGTATTTAATTCTATGAAGGGGCTGTTAGCTATACTTATAATGCTGATCACAAGTTCTGCTAGTGCAGAGAGCGCTCAACGTATTGCTTTATTAAAGCCGGAGCAAAGATCGGTTAAACAACACCAAACTAACGACTTATTTAAGTCTTATCTAGAAGTTAGCGCTTATCGAAATAAGGTTTTGTCCCAAAATCTCGCTAATGTTAATACTCCTGGTTATAAAGCCGATGAAGTTGCTATGCCAGATAGTCTTGATGCTCTCGCTGGCGATGGGAAAACTACTCATAACGTTCGGATGAAAGTAACTTCGGACAAGCATATGCTCGGCTGGCAAGGTAAGGATGGAAAATTTGCTAGCCATAAACTTAAAGACCCGGATGAGATAAAGAAAAATGGTAATAATGTTTCATTAAGGCAACAAATGACGAAACTTTCTCAAAATAAGAGTGATTATGCAGCGGCTGTGAAAGGTTATGCGACTATGAACTCTTTGTTTTCGTCAGTATTAAGTAAGTAATAGTTATGAAAAGATATTTTTTACTAATATTAGTTTTTATGGCGGCATTATCTGGAGCTATGCAGAGCTTTGCAGACAATTTGAAGCAAGCAGTAGAAATTGCAGCGCACGGCAGTAAGTTTCAAGCAGAAAGACTTAAGATAGCTGCAGAGAATTTAGCCAATGAAGATTCAACTGGCGCTACGCCTGGCGCAGATCCGTATCGACGTAAAGTTATTTTTGCTGAAAATAAATATGATAAAAAACTTCGGACGAATGTGATAAGAACAAAAAAAGTGGATGTAGATAACTCAGAATTTATTATTAAGTATGATCCCTATCATCCAGCGGCAAATGCTGAAGGGTTAGTGAAATACCCTAATGTTACGAGAGAAATCGAGCGTGCAGATGCCAGCGAGGCTCAGCGTAGCTATGAGGCAAATTTAAGCGTGATAGAGGTAAGCAACGCTTTAATGCAAAAGACAGTAGAGGCAATAGGCAGATAATTATGGCAATTGATAGTATTGGATTATTAGCACAGCAAAGTTATTCGCAGATTCAAGAGCGACCACGGGTTGATTTTGCAGAAGCATCAGTGAATAGAGCTGCAAACTTTCATCAGATGGTGGACAAGCAGTTTAATAGTTTTGCAAAAATGACGCCGGCACAAATTCTAAGTCATATTCAAGATGCCAGAAGTTCGGGAGTAAATTCGTATGCTGCTGCAAGCAGTGGGAGTATCAGTGGAGTTATTGGGAGCACTACGAATGCGTTGCGATCCGCTGTGTCAAAGCAAGAGAACGTTGCTAGAAAATTGCTCGTGGGAGAGGCTTCGCTAATTGATTTGTTGACGTCCACAACTGAAGCTAAAAATGTCATGGATAGTACTGTCAAGGTTCGCGATAAGTTTCTTGAGGCTTTCGATAAAGTTATGAATATGAGTATGTAGAGCTATTAATAAAAAGTTATTTTGCTAGCGCAAAAATACTGGCTCTGTCGCATCTGTTGTTTAAGAATAGAGAATCTGGTATAAGGGGATAAAAATTAGCATAATGCCACTCCATATTTCTCCAAAATTACTCAAACACTTTAAAGGATTTTGCTCTTCACCAGAAATCATCACAAAGCTAGAAGTAGATTTCATATTGGCTGACATTCTTCCTCACTCATTCCAATCGAAGTTAAAATCTCTAAGTTAGTTCATAAATCTGAACTAGGAGCTATGAAAGCGTTCATAGAAGAGCACAAAGTAAACAAGGGATATATAGTTTGTTTGGAAACTAATGTAAGAAAAATACAAATAAATGATGACAAAGAAATAATGATAATGCCAGTTAAAGAGTTTTTAGAATATCTTTGGGAAGGAAATTGGCAATAAGAATCAGAGGACTTAAGTGCTGAAAATAGAGGCAGAATCGACAGAGGCAAGAAAACAAAAAGAAGTAGCCTCTGATTCACAGATTAATCCACAAAAATTGTGGATTAAAAAAACAAAGAACTTAGACAACACAGCTGAAATTAAGTGTTATATAAGCGATGAAGGTCTAAGCTTGGAGTGCAAGGGAATTAGTATCTTGCAAGGGAACGATATAAACATATATGCTATGCATTTTTTAAGAACTACTTCACTTTAGAATTCAAGGGAAGGACTACTTAATATCTAAAACTTAAGTTTAGCAGGCTCAATTACCTTATCTTTAAACTCAGAAAAATCATGATAGCGTAGTTTTTTTGAAATAATCGGTTGCTCATTGTCTGTAATTATAATCTGCTTATCTAGACCTATACTCATAACAGTTTGCCATGATATTGAAACCTCTTTTTTTACCCTATCTTTACCCCAACTGTGTTTAAGAAAGGAGCTGAATAGCTGAAGATATTAGGGTATTCTAGAGTTTTCAATCAATAAAGATTACCCTAATGAATATAGATTACGATAGTTTG
>CANNHR010000063.1 GCA_947505405.1 Rickettsiales bacterium | reverse complement strand
TCATCGACAAAACAGAACAAACTATCGTAATCTATATTCATTAGGGTAATCTTTATTGATTGAAAACTCTAGAATACCCTAATATCTTCAGCTATTCAGCTCCTTTCTTAAACACAGTTGGGGTTATCTATAAATATTTAGAAGGTTAGATTTTAAATTGAGGCAACAGTTCTAGATAGTTAGATTTTTGATGAGTCAATGCGGTAGGAGTTCTAATGTTCGCTAGTCAACTAAAGATGTTTTTGCTAATGATTGGGTAATTGAGGATAGGGGATAGTATCGTTGATGGATGGTAATTAAGGCAGATTAATTCTTTAACTTTCTACTAGGAAAATCCCTTGTAAATCCGCAACAATTTCCATAAGTAACATTATGTAACTGACTGCAGGACAGATTTTTCCTTAATGGATTTTGGAAATTTTACAAATTTCCAGGTGTGCTCTGCCTCGAGAAAAATGATGAGTAACCCTATGAAAGAAAGGCAGAGCTTCTCCTAAGTTATACCGAACAAGCTTAATGGTCAAGTATTATGTATTTCTTAAGTCGGTTAGCCATTTCATTGCTCCCCAACATAATAAGATTGATGAGTTTTAATGCAACAGCTTTATATCTCTTTGTTAACATTTACCATCAGACTTATTAGCTAACGACCTAATTAATGTATTAACAGCAGCTTGATGATCAGGATTTTCGATTCTCATAAAGTTACGTGATACTGCTATGCACATACGTTGATGCTGCGTTACTACAGGTGTCATCAGACTCTAACCCTTTGATAAAATAAGATATATTTTTTGATAAAGCTTTTGCAATTAGAAGCAATCTACTTACATAAATTCTGCTTCTGCCTTTTTCATATTTTTCTACTTGTTGGGGACTAACGCCAATACTCTTCGATAGTTGGGCACGATAAAGCCCATGAGCAAGTCTCAGTGAGTATATTCTCTCCCCTACATATTTATCAACTGAGGTACAAGTCCTTTTTTGTATCATGTGTTAAATATCCCAGAATCATTTTATAATACCATTTTAGTTTTAAATCAACTAGAGATTTTCTACTTAAGAAACTTCTTTATTAACAAATTTCGTTCTCTAAAAAGATAATTTAAAACTCGATCTTTAGTTTTATGATTGCAAGCCAGTGTCATTTCGAAATCAAGCCGCTATACATAACTAGCCTAAAATCTTTAGCTCTTGGCGTTACTGCAATTGCCAATGATATTAGCCGTGTTGCCGTATAAAAATATTAAAGGGGAGTACCGATAAAATGTCATAAAACCTGTTTTAATCAAAGATCACTATTTGGAACAACTGCTGGTTCGCCTACCATTACTGTTGTACTATAGTCAGGAATAAGTGTTGTGCTAGAGACATGGGAATCTTGTTGTAAAGATGCTGGATTATCATTACCTAGAAGATAACTATTAACTAATGCAACGATGGCAATGTCTGAATCCCTAGTTGTCATAGCTTCGTTAAAATTGCCTAAACTATTTTCAACTGCATACTTTATAATTTTCATTGATTCAATAGATTCTACAATTTTTTTAGAGTTAGTATAAAATACAGCGGCTCTGTCTATTGATTCTGAAAATGGTTCTCCGGCTTCACGTACACCAATATGAGCTAAATATCCCCTTGCTGCAATTACTATATTTTCTAAAGTATGACGCAATTCGGATGGTATAATTTTATTCACATTATCTATGGTAATCAAAGTTCTAGATAATGAGCCTATCATTATTTGATAAAATGCCAGTACTGGATGATCTTGATGACCTGGGAATCCTCTAGAAGTATTACCGGTCGAAGTATGAATTACATGCTGAAAATTATTGAGCTGAGTAAAAAGAGTTTGTACCTGTGTTGAGTAACTTAAAAAATCATCGATTAGTTCAATGGCAAATTTGCTAATACCACTAATTTTATATTGTTCTGCTTGTTGTTTTTGAGCATTAATATCTTGCGTGATATCACTTAGTTCTTTGCAATACCATTGCCATTGTTCATGTTTAATGATTACATTCTCATAATCTTTAATTAGTTTTTTATCAGCTTTAGTCCTATCAACTTCACTTTTTGCTTTGCTGCTATCATACTCACCTTTATAGGTGTTTAAGGCTTTCTCTGTTTCCTCAAGAGAACCTAAAGCATCCTTTAGTTTTACTGCTATTTTATCAGGAAATTTTTTGTTATTAAACCACTCAATTATTGCATTATCCAAAGCCTTGGTACGATCTTCATAACTTTGATCTAGCTGACTAATTTTATCACAATGAGCTTGTGATATTTTTCCTAATTCTGTTTCATTACTGGATCTTGGTATTTTAAGTTTAGATGAAATTGCATAATCATTAACATGATCTATAATGTCTTGCCACAAGTCATCTGGTTCAGCAAATTGATCAGGTCTATCGTATTGTTGTAAAAATTTAGAAACAGTGTCATATTGACCAACACAATAAGTAGCAAGAGTTTGAAGATCAATTGTTATGCCACTTATTGTGACTGAGTTAGATTTACCATTTAAAAAATCATTGATCATCTCACGATTACCAATTCTTTCTGGATGTGCAATAGCATTCCGGATTATTGAGAGATGTTCTATAGCAATTTTATCAAACAATGATTGTAGTCTAGGGGATGCATTTTCTAATGCTTCTCCTATTTCAATAAAACTAATCAGTAATCTGACTCGTCCTACCTCGGAAGTTAAGTTACCATGATCTCTGTAGTTTTTTATTCCATTTTCAATATACTGAGCATTATATTCATCGCTTAAAAATCCCATTAATGCATGTATTGTAGGTAAAGCGCTAGTGGATTGAAGACTCTCTACATTATTCCTCATTGCCTCTAACTCCCCACTATCTAACATAGAGTGTAAAGTATTATATACCAACTCCATGATTGTTTTAGGATTTAGAGCGCTAAGAAAGTTGGGATTAAACTGGCTATGTCTTATGTATAACGCTAAAGGCTCCCATGCAATATTTGGTAATTTTCCTGCTATATCACTGTGAGTTTCTCTAATATAAAAAGCACAAGCAGCAATGGTATAGAGCATTTGAGATGCCTTATAATTAGTATTCCATAGCGCATCACTATCTGTATCGGCTATCTTCTTTGCTTTTAGTAAATCTAAAGTCATATGTTCTATGGCACTGGTAATATATTGAATAATATTATCTCTATTCAAATTAACCATAAGTTTTTCGTACTGCAGATAATGCGTTCCTAATTCTACAAGGGCCTGCTTATCTATAGCAAATACATGATTCTGGGTATATTGATCGATTTCTACTTGAACTATCTGTTTCCTCTCTAATCTAGCCAAAGCTAATTCTGGATGCAGAAGATCAAAAATTTCTCGTGTTAAAAATTCCTCAGTAAAAGACAGGGTAGTATGACCAAGATTATCTTTGATATCTTTACGTGCGCCATGCGCAAGGAGCACTCTAACTACTTCTACATGCCTGAATTTAGTAGCAGCATGCAGAGATGTCATACCACCAGGCCCTCGAAAATTTATATTAATATTACCAGTAGGATCAGCTAGTAAAGACTGTACTGTTGCAACTTGACCATTGGCCGCAGCTCTAAAGAATTCGATTGTCATAATATTCTCTCACTTTTAGTTTCGACAGAAAAACTATTAGATTATTTATAAGTATCGCATATTACAATTATTAAGCTAGATAAAATTGCAGGAGGCACTCACGAGGTTTCGTTTGACTTTAGTTTGTTTGTACTGACAGAACTGGGTTCATAAAAAGCAATTAATCTTTAAGTTTTACAACTTCTTCAATGGACAAACCAGTAGACTTTGGTAATTAAATCAATTGCTAATCCAGCTTTTAGTAAGTTTTTAGCAATAACTAAGGCTTTTTTATTAAAGCCAGTAATAAAACCTTCCTTATATCTTTGTGTTACAAGTTTTATTCTAGCTGTATCAGTTACTTTGTATTCCTTTACAATCTCATTGATATCTTGCTTTATCTTAATGTAGTATTTTTTTAAAGCTTCTTCATTGCTCATTTGTGTTTTATACCCTCAATCTCTTTTGCAGATAAACCGGTAAGCTCTATAATTTCTTCAAGATCTTTGCCTTTAATTAGCATTTTGTAAGCTATTTCTATAGCTTTTTTATTTTCACCCTCAGCCTTGCCTTCAGATTTACCTCTAGCTTCAGCGGCTTGCAGTTCATCTCTATCGTTATAAAGCTTTTTTTGGTAATAGGAGTAGTTTGCCCGCTCTTCAGGTGTCATTTTGAGGATGCTAAGTTTTTCCGCAACTTGAACCATATAAGGGGAGTGATAATTCTTTGGTACTTCATCGTATTTCATGACATGTAGCCAGTCGTCTATTTCTCGTTCCAAACGATCATTAAAGAGCGGCACTGAGATATAGAAATACTCGGGTAAAATATCGGTAGCATCAAATACTTCACCGGTTTCCTGATTCTTAATATGAACACTTAATTTTTCATTAGTTTCTATTTCATGAATAATGGTTTTACCGTGATAAATAGCCCCGTTGCCGCTTCCTATTGGGAAATAGAGTAGAGAGATATGAAATATCTTAATTATTTGAGTATAATCTTCTCTTTGGGCTAAATTATCAACAATAAGTCTCGAGGTGTTAAACAGTGATTTATGAATAAAAGAATCTTTTACATTACGTTCTATCTCAATAATATATTTATGATGATCTTCATCTTCTACAATTAAATCAGCCAGACTTCTTTTGCTTTTGCTATCTTCTTTATTACTCTCAGTCTCAAGCAGAGCTACGATTTTAACATCTTTATAACCCTTGGTTTTAAGAAGAGCAGAGATAAAACCTTCTACTATACCATAATCACCCTTATCTTTTAGAAGGTATTTGATAGCATAATCAAAGGATATTAGGGGTTTGTTGTTACTCATAATAATATTTTATTTGTTTAATGTGTCGATGCACTTTAACTACAGCTAAGTATAGCAGAAAATTCGCAAACCGACAAATCTTTGTAAATGTTTAAAGGAATAAAACGAGAAGAGCTTAAACTGCTGTTTTAAGTTATTATAAATTATTTTCATGATACTTAAAGCAGCAAGAAGTGTGATCGTTAACCATGCCGATTGCTTGCATAAAGGCATATATAATTCTTGATCCGATAAAGGTAAAACCTTTCTTCTTCATATCTGTGCAGATAGCTAATGATAGTGATGTTTCATTCGGTACATCTCTTTCGATATATGCCAATTATTCAAGATTGGTTTATGATCCACATAACCCCAGATATAATCACTGAAAGAACTATGCTGCTTCTGTATTTCTATGAATATTTTTGCGTTTTGTATAGAAGATTTAATTTTGAGCTTACTTCTAATAATTCCAGAATTTGCTAGTAACTCTGATTCTTTTACTGCATCGAATCTAGCAACTTTTAAAGGATCAAAGTTATCGTATGCTAATCTATAATTATCTTTTTTCTTAAGAATCATAAGCCAGTTTAAACCGGCTTCTGCAGATTCTAAAACTAATAACTCGAATAGTTTTTGATCTTCATATTCAGGAATGCCCCATTCTTCATCATGATACCGTAGATATAAATGGTCATCCTTAATCCAATCACATCTTATCTTCCCGTCATTAAACTTCATTTTCTGAGCAACCATAAAATAAAAGTGATAATAGTGCTGATAATAATGCAAGTAGTAATAGGGAAGTAAAATTTAAAATTTTTCCTTTCAAAGAGAATATATCCTGGTAGTCTTCCTAATCCAAGTTTTTCAAGATACGGCCACAAGACGACAACAATTATGATAATAATACAAATAGCGATTATAAACAGTTGAGTTTTATTCATTATTATCCATTAACATTATAATTGTAAGGCAGCAGGTACATCGGTTTGCTAGATTTATCCCATGGTTTATGCTTTGCCATAACTATGTTTTGAAAATCCGAGTTATCTGTAAACATCTTAAGCCACATAATAATATTTTTATATTTACTGTTGAAGAACCATTCTGGGTCTATTATAGAGAATTGTCGAATAAACGGCAAAATTGCAATATCTGCAATGGACTTTGTTCCGAGTAAGAAGATACTACCTTCTAACATTGCTTCATACTTATCTAGGAACTTTTCCTGTATTTGTTGTTTACATAACTCTGAGGAATTATCAAGATATTTTTTTGGATATTTGTATGGTTTGAGTAATTTAACAAATTCAGTATCGTTTGCATTGATTAATGATTCAATATCCTCTTTTTGTTTTTCCGAGACTTTTTGAAGAGTTAAAGAATCATGTTTATCTGAGGCATGATAGATAATCTTAAGACTTTCTTCAATAACCGTACCATCCTCTAAAAGTAATACCGGTACGGTACCTTTAGGTGATATTTCAAGCATATCGGACGGTTTATTCTTTAGATCTACTTCACGTATAATACAATTAATTTTAGCTTCAAAAAGAGCCATTCTTGCTCTCATAGCATAAGGACATCTAACAAAACTGTATAGTATGGGCAAACTGTTTAACATAATTATGATTACAACTACACAATTGTAAACGAGTACCTAGAACATATCTTTTGCTGATTATTATTTATAGGCGGTAATTGCATATTTAGTCATTTCTCTTATTTCCAAAAAACCTAAGCAAATAAATAAACAGATTAATAAAATCAAGATATAGAGTAAAAGCAGCCATAATTCCAATTTTACCGTTACTATCGGCTCCTTGATAATATAATGACTTTAGTTTTTGTGTATCATACGCAATAAGGCCGGTAAAAATTAACACTCCAAGAAACACAGCCTTTGCAATACGCATTTGTAGCTGCTTTACCTCATTGCTTACCTGACTCCATTGTATGGTGTTCCAAGTTAGTGGTGAAGTTGAAGATGCACCAGTAATGGTTCTTACCATTTCCGTCATTTGCTTTTCTTCATTTAAACAGTTCTCCAAATTATCTTGCAAAGAAAGACCAGTCGGACGTTTGCTCCCTTTCGGGTTGGGTAACGTTTAAACCCATATTACTGCCATTACAGCAGCACATTCGCTTTTTCCGACATCCCAAACCTGCACGATCATAAACATTCCTTGCGGTTTGCTGTCCCTTACGGGAATCGTACAGGGTTTCCACGTTCCGTGTTAAGAGTGTACCGGGTTAGGTGTCTGCTATCGACCGAGAGGTTCGTTGGCTACGAATGCGGAGCACTAAACCATCATTCCTATATCCTTTACCATTTTGGTTCAGGTGTATCAGCCATTTCACCTGTCATAATAACGATCTTTATCACAAATTCACATATGTTCACCATACCAGTTACCTAGCACTATCCTGAGTTTGGCTATCAGGAGAATACGCCTCTTGCGAATTGTATCCTGCATATTTCTATGCTTCGTTACATTGTCAGGGCTGCTCTTCATTCAAGCCCCTAGGTTCACTTGGTAGCACAAGTGGTTCCATACTTTTATAAGTGGAACAACTCTCAATAACAGCCTCGTGTCGCAGTAGTACATTTATATTGTTCAGCTATATGATTTACAAATTCCGCTTTATTCATTAAAAATCCTTATTATGTTTATGGTTTAACGTTACTGATTATATAATATTTTGAACCTAAACTATAAACAAACATCTACACTTTCCATTTTTCTGGAATATAAAGGTTTAATTCATCGCTAATCCTTGTACAGATTTTCTCAAATTGTTTAGGTTTGTGCCCAATATTTGCGCTATCGATAGTTACTTTTTCTTTACGAACAGCTTTGAAGGCTTCTTGTCACTCCTGGCTTTAATATCATTCTCTTTCATAAACTTGGTTATCTTCCATGCCGGGAAGCCAAGGTCTTGCGCAACTTCTTTTTGGGTCATCCCTGCATTGTACAAATTAATTACTTTTTCTTTATCTATTTTTATTTTTTTATTCATAAATTCTTACTATTTTTGTATTAGAACAATAGGATAACTATACCTCCAATTGTCCATGTGGATGTTGAAATTCAATATTCTTAAATTCAATGTCTGCAATAAAAGCAATATATTCACCAATAGTCAAATGACCTACTATTTTACTTGAAGTATCTTCATCAAAAACTAACTTTCTAGTAACAATGCACCCGTTTCTTGTTCTAACTTCACGAAAATGTGTTTTGTGTTTGAGTAATTCCTTCCCTTGTTCGTATTTCTCAAATATTCCTGTAAATAAACTTCTACTTTCCGTCATAATGATACTCCGCTTAATTCATATACATTTAAAAACTGTACATTTTTGAACTCAATATCGGCCAAGAATGCTACATACTCACCTAAGCTTAACTCTTTTGGTATTGTTTTTGAAACTTCTTCATCAAAGACTAAGTACTTTTTTACTACACCTCCCTCTCTGCTCCTCACATCACTAAAATGTGTTTTTCTTTTATGTGGTTCAGAAGTATTATCATATTTCTCAAACACTGCTGAAAACATTTCTCTGATGTCTTTCATGTTAAGCCTCCAACCTTACTGCTGTAATTGGTTGGTAAAAGGTTAGAACTTCACTAACACTAGCATTAGTTTTTTGCTCTATTTTACGAATTGTATTGTTAGATATGGCCTGTATATCAAGGCTTGTAGCCTCATTAGAAGGCGTAGTAATACCTAAAAGTTTTGCTTGAGCTAGTACTGCGCTTGTGAAAGAAGCTTTACTTGAGGTGGAATTTTGGCTATTATACATATAATTCTCCTGTTTAGGGTTGAGTTGAAATAGTTGAGAATATAGAATCGTCTAAAGTTAAAATATTCTCTACAGTAAAATATAAAAAACGTTCGAAGTTCTTAGCTTCAGGCGTTTTTTTATGTCTTACTTATAAGGTTAATATAGTAGAGTAATATATAAAGTCAATATATTTTTTCGCATTAAAGTAAAATTTTTTATTTTAATACTTTATGGTTTTGTAATTGCTGATAATTTTCTAGAAGTGTCGACATTTTTTGTTGGTTAACTTTGTACATAAAAACCATATCTTTTTCACGCAATACAAAACCCCTGTCTAGTAATTTTTTAACTTTCAAAAAAAGAGTTTGTTTGGATTGACCCATTAATTCTACAAGATCAGACATTGGTAAACCTTCCTTGAATTGAAGAAGATGGATCAATATTTCTTTTTGGCTACTAGAAAGCACATTAGAGTTTTTA
>CANNHR010000062.1 GCA_947505405.1 Rickettsiales bacterium | reverse complement strand
CGACAAAACAGAACAAACTATCGTAATCTATATTCATTAGGGTAATCTTTATTGATTGAAAACTCTAGAATACCCTAATATCTTCAGCTATTCAGCTCCTTTCTTAAACACAGTTGGGGTTAATATTAACCACACTAAATTCAAAATTAAAATAAAGCTGACGCTTTGCTTCGCATTTCGAATTTTTGGTATTTGAATAGTCTATATTTCTTTGACTATATCCATTAATGATGGTAATTAAACTCAAGTATAAGGACAAGTAGATTCGTTGTTTTTGTCTATAAACGCTAGTTTAAGATAACGAAATACACACAATTTTGCCTCTTTTTTGCTGTAAAAAACACATTTTTCTTAAAAACTATAAATGCTATCATTACACTCTCTAGGATTTTCTATCAACGAAGATGAGCTCTTTAGAGATGTGTCAATGAGCTTCCTTCCCTCTTCTATTGTTTATTTGCAAGGAAGAAATGGGGCTGGAAAATCGTCTCTCTTAAGAATGATTGCTGGCATTCAAAAACCTAGCGCAGGCAGAATAACTTTTAGCAAAGAGTCTTTGCCCATTTCAATGCTAAAAAAACCCTATTGTACTTATATAGGTCATCGCTACGCGATCAAACCAGAATTAACCGTATTTGAGAATATAAGTTTTTGGTCAAAACTATATAACTCAGAAATCCTCATTGATGCAGCAATAATGTATTTTGAACTATATAGTATTTTAAATACGCGATGCCTAGAGCTTTCCGCAGGAACTCAAAAAAGAGTAGCGCTCGCTAGATTAATTGCTTGTCAATCTAAGTTATGGCTTCTTGATGAAATTGATTCCAACCTGGATACCGAAAACAAAAAAAAGCTTATGCATTTGATTATTACGCATGCAGACAATGGAGGAATAGTATTTCTTGCTAGCCATAGCGAACCAGAAATAAAAACCGCACAAATTATTGATTTAAATTATTATAGCCATACAAAATGAAAACCTTACTACGTCATGAACTACTTATTCAGAACAAAATATATAACCTAACGAAATACTCTGTTCTATTTTTTGGTTTCTGCATATTGAGTATTACTCTAATTAACTCTCACGATGATGTTCAAAAATTTGGTTCAATATTCTCTCTGATTTGCATACCATTGTCTTTTTTAGGCTTAACTAACAATTTGATCAAACCAGACATTGAAGATGGTAGTCTCGAATATCTGCTAGCAGTTTCATCAGCGCAAAAAATAGTTTTATCTAAATTCGTGATAATGAGCATCATTACATTCTTCTGTTTTGCTCTAATTGCCCCATTATTAGCCCTTTTCTTCAGTTTACAATTCGAGCAGGTCGTTCTTTTATCATTAGCAGCTTTACTACTTATAGTTCCCAGCTCTGCTTTAGTTGTACTAATAGCATCAATACAGGGATATTTCCGCTCCAATACTAATTTTTTTGCTATTTTGATTATGCCATTAATCCTACCCAATATAATTCTTTCTGGAATCCTTATCCAGAACTTACAAGAAACCTATTTGCTGGTAATAATGCTTGGTATAAATTTAGTAATTATTCCACCAGCACTTTATCTTTCAGGTTACCTTATTGACAATATTTACAACATCTGATTTAGAAACGCTCCTCTGCGCAAGCAAAAAGTTTGTGACAATGAAACCAATGCATTAACATTAGTTTAAACTGGTGTTTATGTAATTAATCTATAATCAATTAAATCCATGTTAGATATATTTCTCAGCAAACTCAAATTTTTGCTAAAAAGTCCTATGCTACTTTTTGTCTATGGTATTATTAGCAAATGGTACATTATGGTTATGGTTTCAGCTGTTATTGTTGCTTACTGGGTACTTCAAGGCTTAACAGAAGCTGGAGTACTTCAGGCCGCTGAGAAAGTGGTGTCTACTGCCCTAAGCGATACAAAATCTGTCGCTAGATATTGCGTTCCTAAGATCACAAGACTTGACAGCTTTTGGGATTGTCTGCAAAATCCGCCTAAATATGAAGCTACTCCTGACGAAATTCAACTTGAAAAAACTGTAAAGGACTTGCTAGATTTTGAAAAATACGACCAAAACAAAGATCCTTATGCAGAAAAACTATCCAAATAGATAACTTTTTTCTGGTGAACCAAGCTAAATTATTGCCAACGTGAGATATCTCAAGCTATAATGACTATAAAGCTAGTTTCTGATAAGAGATATGCGTTATAAATCTAATTTAAATTTAAAGATAGTATTATGTCAGAAGATATTTTGCCGGACGACCCAGATAAAACTACAAGAAGAGATTTTATGACTTTGGCTGCAACCGGTATGACAGCAGTTGGAGCAGCTTGCGTAGCTTGGCCCCTTGTAGATTCATTAAATCCATCAGCAGATGTCTTGGCTATGTCAGCTATGGAAGTTGATATTTCTAAAGTAGAGCCAGGTCAGACTATGACTGTCAAATGGCGAGGAAAACCGGTGTTTATAACCAATAGGACCGAAGCAGAAATTCAGGAGGTTGTGAATACACCTTTAAAGGATTTAGTGGATCCAGAACCGGATTCAGCGCGAGTAAAAGATGGTCATGCGAAATGGTTGGTTACTGTTGGTATATGTACGCACCTTGGTTGCGTACCTCTGTCTAATAAGGGAGATTATCATGGATGGTTCTGTCCCTGTCATGGATCCCACTACGATAAATCTGGCAGAGTCAGAAAAGGACCGGCCCCTCTAAACTTAGCTGTGCCTCCTTATGAGTTTTTATCAGATACTAAAATAAAAATTGGCTGATTATGAATAACAAAAAAACAAATAGCCACTCTAGTAAGTCAACTGGAGCTGGTATTATCGCGTGGATTGACTACAGACTACCCATCTTTTCCTGGATGTCTCACTTTGCAGTATACAAAACCCCTAAAAACCTAAATTATCTTTGGAGTTTAGGCTCAATTGCTGGAATAGCTCTATTAATCCAAATAATTACTGGAATTATACTTGCGATGCATTATACGCCTCATGTTGATCATGCGTTCGATAGTGTTGAAAAGATAATGCGCAATGTCAATTACGGTTGGTTGTTACGCTATATGCACGCCGTAGGTGCTTCAATGTTTTTTGTTGCTGTATATCTGCATATTTTCAGAGGTATATATTACGGATCATACAAAGAACCTAGAGAGCTTTTGTGGATGATTGGCCTAATTATATTTTTAACTATGATGGCAACTGCATTCATGGGGTACGTACTGCCATGGGGTCAAATGAGCTATTGGGGGGCAACAGTGATTACGAATCTTTTTTCGGCAATTCCTGTAATCGGAGAAAGTATAGTTACTTGGCTTTGGGGAGGTTTCTCGGTAGATAACCCTACGCTTAATAGGTTCTTTTCTCTGCACTATTTGCTCCCATTTGTTATTGTTGGACTGGTTATATTGCATATTTGGTCTCTGCACACGCATGGGTCCAATAACCCTACAGGGGTAAAATTGAAAAAAGAAGACATGATTCCCTTTCACCCTTATTACACAATCAAAGATTTCTTTGGTTTTGGAATCTACTTCCTGATTTTTGCTTATTTTATCTTCTATAAACCTAATTTGCTTGGTCACCCAGATAATTATATACCTGCAAACCCTCTAGTAACACCAGCACACATAGTCCCCGAGTGGTATTTTTTACCATTTTACGCAATACTTCGAGCTGTACCTTCCAAACTTGGCGGAGTGTTGTTGATGTTCGGTAGTATCCTAATTTTATTTGTCTTACCTTGGCTTGACAGGTCAAAAGTCCGAAGTGCTAACTATAGACCACTGTACAAATGGGCTTTTTGGTTTTTTGTAATAGACTGCCTTGTTCTGGGATACGTTGGCGGCAAACCAGCTGAGGAACCTTACCTAACAGTCAGTAGGATCGGAGCGTCATATTATTTTTTCCATTTTTTAATTATCATACCTACTATCGCAAGGTTTGAAAAACCTCTACCTCTTCCACATAACGTGGAAGAAGAAGAAAAAATGCATGAAGATGATATAATTTAGTAATTAGATATGACAATGTATAATTCCAATACCAAAATTAAATTTCTAGCTAGCATATTGGTAATCTTTATGATTCCGAGCGTCCTTGCGTCTTCTGGTGCGCCAGAGCCCAAACAACTGATTTGGCCGTTTGAAGGAATTTTTGGAACGTTTGATCGCCAAGCTGCGCAAAGAGGAGCGCAGGTATATATGGAAGTTTGTTCAGCTTGTCATGGACTGAACCATCTTTACTACAGAAATCTTAAGGATTTAGGCTTTTCTGGTGCAGAGATCAAAGAAATAGCTGCAAAAAAAGATGTTCAGGATGGACCAAACGATATGGGAGAAATGTTTGACCGTCCAGCAACGCCATCCGATAGATTTGTGTCACCTTACCCTAATCCAGAAGCAGCCAGAGCGGCAAATAACGGAGCTCTTCCAGTAGATTTATCGCTGATCGTTAAGGCGCGGACTGATGGGGCAAACTATTTATATTCATTACTAACTGGCTACCAAGAACCTCCTGCAAGCGTTACAATGATGCCTGGTTTGAATTACAACCCTTATTTTGAAGGTGGGCAGATTGCTATGCCTGCACCGCTCTCGGCCGATCTAGTAACCTTCATGGATGGAACTCCAGCTACGGTTGACCAAATGGCACGCGATGTTACTATCTTCTTGCAGTGGGCAGCAGAGCCAGAAATGGAGCATCGTAAATCGATGGGGTTGAAGGTCATGATTTTCCTATCTGTCTTTACCATATTTTTCTTTATCGTTAAAAAAAGAGTTTGGAAGAATGTTAAGTAAATCAACTCAAAATACGCGGTTATCCCGAATTTGATTGTGCTTCACATGCCTTCGGCCCAGGATCTCAAGGCAATAGTAAGAAGATTCCTGGCTCTAAGGCAGGCGCGCCCCAACGAGTTCAAGATGACAGTTTTAAGTTCAGCCACGACAGCCCAACAGTCATACCTGGCTTGACCCATAACTGTCCGAAGTTAACATTGTCATTTTTTTCATACTTCTTTTTGTCATTTCCGCGCAAGGCGGAAATCTAGGTCAATGTAGCTCTACAGATCTTATAATACAAGGCTTGCAAGCGCCCGTCATGGCGAGCATAAGTGGGCCTTGTTGCATGGCAGATAAAACAAAACCACAAAATTAAGCCGTTTTGTGATAAAGACCTGGATGGCTTCGTATGCCTTTTGGTGTAAGGTTTATATTTACTGGATTTCCGCCTGCGCGAAAATGACAAATCAAGCAGCTCTTACTCTACCACCACTGCTTGACCTTCTTTTTCCGCTTCCGTTACTATTTCTAAATGATTTCTTAAAACCAAAAGATCTTTTCTCAGAACCAGTTTTTCTGCCATTACTTCCTTTAGACGCTTCCATAGCTGGAGCATCAGGATTAATCAGACGATTAATGGCATTCCACTTCATTCTATCACCAGGAGTTACAAAACACAAAGCCTCACCTTCAGCCCCTGCTCTAGCAGTTCTTCCGATTCTGTGAATATAATCCTCAGGGCATTGAGGAAGATCAAAATTGATCACATGCTCAATATGAGGAATATCCAGACCACGTGCTGCTATATCAGTAGCCACTAAAATACGATATTTACTATTTCGAAACCCTCTGATCACAGTTTCGCGCTTGCTATGACGTAAATCGCCATGAATCGCGTCTGTTTGATGATTCTCGTTTCTTAGTCTTTTGGCCATTTTTTCTGCACCAAACTTAGTTTTAACGAAGATAATAATCGAGCCAGAACGCTGCTGAAGTTGAGTCAAAAGCTGTGGATATTTTTCTTCCTCAGAAAGATGCATGATATCCTGCTTTATTTTTGGAGCTGGAATTGAGCTAGAGCCCATCGCTATGCGCTCTGGTTGATTTAGATATGAATCAGCTATCTTAATAATATTTTTTGGTATAGTTGCTGAAAACAATAATGTTTGACGTTGCTTAGGCAAGTGCTTTATTATTCTCTCTATTTGTATAGAAAAACCCATATCTAGCATTCTATCAGTTTCATCAAGCACTAAAAAATTAGTCTGACTGAAATTCAAGTTTCCACGTTCTAGATGATCGTTAATACGACCCGGAGTACCAACAAACAGTCTTGGTCTCATCCTAAGCTGTTGTAATTGTTTCATCATCGAATCACCACCAATAAGTAGCGTCGTCTTGACCTGCGAGTTTTTGCCTAGTAAATCTTGCAACGCGATCATAACTTGAGCAGCAAGTTCCCTAGTTGGGGTTAGCACTAAAGCAGAGCTGCGTTGATCTGATAATAGCTTAGCAATTAGTGGAATTCCGAAAGCACCAGTTTTGCCTGTACCTGTTTGTGCTGATCCTAGTATATCTTTTCCGCTCAATGCAACTGGAATTGTTGCAACTTGAATCGGTGTAGGAATTTTAAAGTTAAGCCTGTCAAGTGATTGCACTAGAGGCGTAGGTAGTCCAAATGTATAAAAATTTTCCATGAATAATTCTTGTCTGCGAAAATATTTTTCTAAAGAGTAAAAATTCCTTAATAAAGATATTTTCATTGTTTAAATAGCTTTGCGATAAGTAACAAAACTTATAACAAGCTTCTTTTTTCTTTTGTTTTCTTTTTGGCAAGTATGCTATGGCTACATCTTCAACGAAGCTGCGCCCCTATCAAAAAGAGTTATCGTCTTACAAACCTTACTTACGGTAAGGTGTCTTTCGGTATACTCTTATTCAAGTGACTGTGATTAGCTATATGTTGGCTAATATCTGGCATCTTCATTATTAAGATGAGCTCTTTAGTTGTTTTTAAGAGCCGCATATGTAAAGAGTAGTAAAAAACTTGAACGAACTATACACTCCTTTATCAAAGAAATCAAGTAAAAAATTCTAACTTATGATTTCAAAGTTCAAATGACACTTGCAAATGCTTCTTGCTTGGTTTATTTTTAGTAATAATTAAATATTGCAACCCAGGATTAAACAAATGATGAATTTTAATATAGATGTAGCTATTTTTATAGTATTTTTGGTTGCTACTATAGTAGTAGGGCTCCGTTCTAGCCGCGGTACTTATAATATTACTCAATATGCTATCGGTGATAGAAATTTTAGTACTGCTACCATTGTTGCCACTATTGTTGCCACCTGGATTAGTGGCGAGTTTTTTTATAGCAGTATCACTGAAGCTTACAAAAATGGGCTATACTCCATATGGATCGCTCTAGGAGATCCTTTATATCTTTTATGTATCGGGTTATTTTTTGCGCCTAGAATGGGAGAGTTTTTAGGTAATCTATCAATAGCAGAAGCAATGGGGGATTTGTATGGTAAGCATGTTAGGGTGCTCACTGCGATATCTGGAGCTATAGGCTCGGCAGGATTGATAGCTATACAATTAAAACTGGCCGGATCAATTTTTGAATATGCACTTGAAATCCCTAGTATTCACGGAACTATAATAGCAACAATCATAGTGACTGTATATTCTTCTTTGGGAGGAATAAAGTCAGTAACTTTTACTGATGTGATTCAGTTCTTTACTTTTGGAGTAGTTATACCAATCGCAGCTTATGCGCTAATGACTAGTATTGATGATATTGATATTGTTACCAAGATGCTAACTACTAGCCCACTATTTGAGTACAAACAGGTTTTTGATTTTTCAAATCCATTAGCGTTTAAACAGCTGTTTCTTTTTTTGCTCTTTATAGTTCCAGGATTCAGTCCAGCAATTTTTCAAAGAATAGCTATCGCAAGAGATACTACTCAAATACGTCATTCGTTCATTATTGCTGCCGTCACTTGTTTATTGTTTGGTGTAATAATCAACTGGATGGCCGTACTAACTTTATCAATTGATCCTTCAATTAACCCAACTGAAGTTGTCAAACATGTTATTTTTAATTCTCCATCTATTGGGATAAAAGGAGCATTGCTGGCTGGCATCATGGCGATGATAATGTCTACCGTCGATTCATATATAAATAGCACAGCAGTTCTTGTAGTTCACGACTTTTGTAAACCATTAAAAATCAAATTTATACGAAGTGAAATATTTTCTGCTCGCCTTGTTTCTCTATTAATAGGGTCGCTATCATTAATTTTATCACTGCGCGAGGGAAGTTTATTAGAACTACTGGTTATGACAGAATCATTTTATATGCCTGTAGTGTCAACACCATTTATCATGGCTATTTTGGGTTTTCGAACTAGCGGTAAATCTGTCATTTTGGGTATGGGAGCTGGTTTTGCAACAATCTTGGTATGGGACTACATACTGCAAATTGAATCAGTAAATAGCGTTTGTTTTGGTATGTTCGCAAATCTTTTAGTGTTAATAGGCTCGCATTACTTGCTGGGTCAGCCAGGCGGTTGGGTAGGGATTAAAGATCCGACTCCGCTGATTAATGCACGTAATGAGCGTAAACTAAAATATCAGAAATTTGTCGCAGATGTAAAATCATTTAATTTAATAAATGTCTTGGTAAGAAATACACCAAAAGGCGATGGTCTGATTTCTTTTCTTGGGCTCTTTGTCATGATTTCTGCATTTGCTAGCACATATTCTTTGACCAAAGAATATGAGTTTCAATATGCACATATAGTCAATTTTGTATATCCAGCTACACTTTGTTCTGCAAGTGCTCTAACTAGCTATCCACTCTGGCTACCTATGTGGAGAGAAACACGAGCAATTGGTGTTGTGTGGAACTTCATTATGTTCTTTGGGTTGATATGCTTTAGCTTTTTGATGGTTCTGATCAGTAATTTTGCAGAAATTCAGCTGATGGTATTTATGATAAATATTCTTATAATATCATCATTTATAAGCTGGCGCTGGGCATTATTTACAATTACTCTTGGTATTACGATAACAGCTTTTTGTTACCAGAATTATATTTATATAGAAGTGCCTCATGAGTTAACGTCATCACAATTTAAAATCATCTATTTATTACTAATGGTAAGTAGCACATTAATCATATTCCTCAAACCAAAGCAAGACTATGTTGAAGCGACGGAGCATAAGGTCGATGATTTGGAAAACGAAGTTGACTATTTGCACGAGCAGGTTACTGACCTTGACGAAAAAGTCATTCACTACGTACAGCGTGTGGCTAATCAGAGTGTTGAGATTGAGCGGCTCGGAGCAACAGCGCAGAGAATACTCAATAATGTTAATCACGAGCTACGCTTGCCCGTTGGAAATGTGATGAACTTTGCCGAAATGCTCTCAAACGGGCTAGAGAAATATAGTAAGGATCAGCTGAAAGAGCTTTCAAGCG
>CANNHR010000061.1 GCA_947505405.1 Rickettsiales bacterium | reverse complement strand
TCCAATTAATGCATTTACTCACTTGTTTGCAGGACTTATTAGTTACCAAATCCGTACTGATAAACCCTCATTAGATCAGTTACTAAAATTGAATCCTTAAACACAGTTGGGGTAAGTATAACGAAATGATGAAAGAAGTTTCTAACAACAAAGGTATGGGAACTAATGTAGCGCAATCAGTTGAAGTTGAAAGTAGCTCGCAAGATAAAATGACCGTTGGTAAGGTCAATCCAAAAATTATCGAACTAGCGGAAGATATTGGTAAAAAATACAAAAAAGAAATGTCAGAACATCAGCCAACAACGCAGGTTAAGCCACGTGATAAAGGAAAAGAAAGTATGACCCTTTAGGCTTTCCACTCATATAGCTAATCTCAGATAAAATTATACTAATCAATTTTTCAGACCTCGTCTGTGCTTGCTTACACTTGTAGGCCCTGCGAGGCGACGCTTTCAAATTGATGGTCTAATTTTATCCGAGATTGCTATAATCAATATCTGATCTTAATCTGGTTTGACTAACTACCCCTTGAGTTTGCTCCTAACCGATGGTGAGAGCATTATGTTTAGTTCACGCAGCTGGGTTTCTGTTACATTACTAGGTGCTTGCATCAGTAAATCCTCTGCTTGCTGATTCATCGGAAATGCTATTACTTCGCGTATATTTGCTGTTTCTGCAATAAGCATCACTATACGATCAACACCAGGAGCAATGCCCCCATGTGGTGGCGCGCCAAATTTAAATGCTCTAATCATGCCGCCAAATTCCTTATCAACATCCTCTTTGCTATATCCAGCAATCTCAAAAGCTTTATACATTAGTTCTGGTTTATGATTTCTAATAGCTCCACTTGAGAGTTCTATGCCATTACAAACGATATCATATTGGAAAGCTTTGATTGTCAACAATTCCTCTTGAGTTTTTGCCTTCTCTAGAGTTTCAAGACCACCTTGTGGCATTGAAAAAGGATTATGACTAAAATCAATTTGTTTTGTTTCTTCGTTGATTTCATAAAACGGGAAGTCTGTCACCCAGCAAAATTCGAAGCGGTCATTGGTAATAAGCTCTAGCTCATTACCAAGCTTTACTCTGACCTTACCAGCAAGCTTTGCTGCTATTGATTCTTCTGCACATGAGAAAAAGACGGCATCACTATTGCTAATTTTTGCTGATTTTTTCAATTGCTCTAATTGATTAGCTGATAAGAATTTAGCTATAGGACCTTTAGCTTCGCCGTCATCGGCAAATTGTACATATCCAAGCCCCGAGGCTCCTTCATCCATGGCGAATTTAATCATATCATCAAAGAATTTGCGAGATTTTACAGCAGCACCAGGAGCTGGAATCGCTCTAACTACTGAGCCTTTTTTAATTGCATCTCTAAATACAGTAAATTCTGAGTTTCTAAAGACATCCGTAACATCTGCAATTTCTATTGGATTCCGAAGATCAGGTTTGTCTGAACCGTATTTTAGCATTGATTCAGTATATGGAATTCTAACAAATGGTGGCTTGGAAACCTGTTTATTACCGAATTTGCTAAAAATTTCAAACATAATTGGCTCGATTGCAGCAAAGATATCGTCTTGTGTCACAAACGACATTTCAATATCAAGCTGATAAAACTCTCCAGGTGACCTGTCAGCTCTTGCATCCTCGTCTCTAAAACAGGGAGCAATCTGGAAGTATTTATCAAACCCAGACATCATAAGCATCTGTTTAAATTGCTGAGGTGCTTGGGGTAGAGCATAAAACTTACCCGGGTGTAATCTGCTCGGAACTAGAAAATCTCGTGCTCCTTCTGGTGAACTGGCTGTTAATATAGGTGTTTGAAACTCAGTAAAACCAGCTGTGCTCATCAATTTTCGCAAGTGGGAAATGATGCTCGATCTAAGCATAATATTTTTGTGCAGTTTTTCTCTGCGTAAATCCAGAAATCTATATTTAAGGCGTGTATCCTCAGGAGCTTCTTGTTCGGCATTAACAATCAGAGGTAGTACATCAGATTCTGATTCAACTATGTACTTATTTACAGCAACCTCAATTTCTCCTGTAGCCATAGATTTGTTTGTAGTCTCAGCGCTTCGAGCAACTACTGTTGCTTCAATTGTAATGACGCTTTCATAGCGCAAGTAGCTAGCTTTATCTTTTAGATCTAGGTCTTGGTCAGTAAAAACTAATTGCGTTACGCCGTAATGATCTCTAAGATCTACGAATAATAAATTACCATGGTCACGGCGTCTATGGACCCATCCTGATAATTTAACAGTTTGACCAACGTGCCCTTTGTTTAGCTCATTACAGTTATGAGTTCTGAATTTATGCATAATTTTAATTTAGTTATATTTACCTAACTGATAAATATATATAGAAAATAACCATTTTAAGCAATCGAAAACTCATGCAAATTATAAGCAATCAAGAAGAACTTGAAGTACTTTGTAGAGAATTAGCTCAAGAACCTGTTATTTTTATGGATACAGAGTTCTATAGACGAAGAACTTACTATGCTAAGTTAAGTCTAGTTCAGATTGCTACAAAAGAACAAAGAATAATAGTTGATGTCTTGTTAATAGTTGATATTAGTCCATTGAAAGAACTGTTGTTAAATGAAAAAATTTGTAAGGTTTTTCATGCACCAGATCAGGATTTTGATATTTTTCTTCATTTATTTGGCAAGCTGCCTAAAAATGTATTCGATACTCAAATAGCAGCCGGAGTAATCGGCCTTGACGAAGTTATGGGTTATGGCAGGTTATGTAAGGCGCTGCTGAATGTGAATATAGACAAAACAATGCAGAAAGCTAACTGGCTTGAAAGGCCGCTTTTGGAAGAGTCGATTGAATACGCGATTAAAGATGTGGAATATTTGATTCCTCTGTATAGGGAATTATCTCACACTCTTAATAGCAGAAATTTATGGGAAACGTACAAAGCTAGAAGCCAAAAGCTATTGGATCCTGAGAGCTATAAAATACATCCAGAGAAGTTCATGAAGAAAATAGGTCTTCAGGATAGATCTATTGCCTTCAAGGAAAACTTCTCTCACTTTCTGATGTTAAGAGAAGAGTGTGCTAAAAATATAGACTTACCTAGAGGCTACTGTGCCTCTGATCAAGATCTGATCAGAATTTGTGAAACATTGCCCACAACAGATAAAGATTTAATAAAGCTACAAATTGAGCGGTTACCGCTTGTTAAGAAACCTTTTAAAGATAAATTATTTGACCTATGTTTAGGCCTTCGTGAATTATAGGTTGTAAATTTTTCAATAACCGTTTATTTTTACAAAATCTACGATACATAATGAATTTTATTTTTGGTTACTATGCGAATTACCCTGGTTAGCATTTTTAGTGCTATAATTTTTTTTACAGTGCAATCTGTTGCCTCTGATTATCCACAAACAAAAGTGGAAAGAGAAATGGACGAGATGGGCTCTCTTCTTGGAGGAGAAGGAATAGTCTTTAGACCTGGAAAAGAAAGAAGCAATGCAACTAAAGCTAAAATTGGGGACGTAAATAAATATTTGTTCCAGGCGTCGATTGATGTGTTAAAGTTTGCTCCTCTATCTTCTGCAGACAGTAAGGGTGGCGCTATTATTACTGAATGGTATAGTCCAAAAGATCAAAAAAACACTCAATTTAAAGTAACAGTGTATATCAAAGATGACCTCATTACTCCTGAAGGGCTAGAAGTAATTGCTTTTGAGCGTAAAAGGGTAGATGGAAAATGGTCTGAAGATCATCAATCTTCTCCAATTGCAAGGGTTTTAGAGGATAAAATTATTCGCAAAGCTAGAGATTTATATTTGCAATCTGCGAGATGATTTCTATGGACTCCTTAAAGATTGAGAAAAAATGGCAACAATTTTGGCATGATGATAAAGCATTTGTTGCTTCAAGCGATAACACAAAACCAAAATATTATGTTCTTGAAATGTTTCCATACCCCTCCGGAAAGTTTCATGTTGGACATTTGAGGAATTATGCTATTGGCGATGTCATTGCCCGATATTTTCGTTCCACCGGGTATAACGTTCTTCATCCAATGGGTTGGGATGCTTTTGGCTTGCCTGCTGAAAACGCGGCCATAAGCAATAAATCTCATCCTGGTGACTGGACGTATGCAAATATAGACGCAATGCGCGGGCAGCTTAAAACGGTTGGTATTTCGTACGATTGGGACCGAGAGCTTGCAAGCTGCTCGCCAGACTATTACAAACACGAACAGCAATTTTTTATCGATCTTTACAATAAAGGGCTCGCATATCAAAAAGAGTCTTCGGTCAATTGGGATCCTGTTGACAACACTGTCCTTGCTAATGAGCAGGTAATAGATGGTAGAGGTTGGAGGTCTGGCGCATTTGTTGAAAAGAAATATTTGAAGCAATGGTTTTTAAAAATCACCGATTATGCTGAGGAATTACTAAATGATATTGATGCTTTAGAAGACTGGCCTGACAATGTCCGCCAGATGCAAAAAAACTGGATTGGCAAATCAGAGGGAGCTCGGTTTCATTTTGATATTGTTGGCATGGATGAAAAGATAGAAGTATATTCTACTAAGCCAGAAGTAATTTTTGGAGCAACTTTCGTTGCAGTGGCATATAATCATCCCATTGTAACAAAAATAGTAAAAAACAATAAGATAGAGGAATTCATTGCCAAATGTGCGCATACTTCAACTTCGGAATCTGATGTCGAAAAGGCTGCAAAAGAATGTGTATTTACAGGTCTTGAGGCAATTCATCCGTTTGATCAAAACTTAACTATTCCTGTGGTAATAGCGAATTTCGTATTAATGGATTACGGTACTGGTGCGGTGTATGGTTGCCCAGCTCATGATCAGAGAGATTTTGAACTAGTACAAAACACTAAAGGTCTCGATATATTGCAGGTTGTTAATAGCTATCAGCATGAAATTAACCTGAAAAACCAGGCCTATATATATGCGATGGGCGATTTAATGGTTAACTCAGACTTCTTGAATGGGCTGAGCGTTGAAGAAGCTAGGGCAAAAACTATTGATAAATTTGAAGAGCTTGGTATTGGCAAGAGAGAGATTAATTATCGTTTGCGTGATTGGGGTGTCTCTCGTCAGCGCTATTGGGGCTGTCCGATTCCGATTATTTACTGCCATTCTTGTGGAACGGTTCCGGTTCCGTCCGAAGATTTGCCAGTAGAGCTTCCAAGAGATGTAAGTTTTAATGTGCCTGGAAATCCGCTGGATAGACACCTAAGCTGGAAGCACGTTGATTGTCCAAAATGTTCGTCAAAGGCTATTAGAGAGACAGACACGTTTGATACGTTCTTTGAGTCATCTTGGTATTTTGCAAGATTCTGTAACAATAATGCGAAAGACATGGCTGACAAGGAAGCATGTGAGTACTGGCTTCCGGTGGATCAATATATTGGTGGTATTGAGCATGCGATCTTGCATTTGCTTTATGCACGGTTTTTTACCAAGGCAATGGCAGATGTAGGCTATTTAAGTGTGCGGGAGCCATTTAAGCGCTTACTTACTCAAGGCATGGTTCTTCATGCTACATATAAAGACAAAAATGGACAATGGTTATATCCAGAAGAAGTAATCGAAGATAATGGTAAGTTTTACCACGCAAAAACTAATGAAGAAGTTTTTAAGGGTAAGATCGAAAAGATGAGCAAATCTAAACTTAACACCATCGATCTTGCGAGTATGCTTAGCTCTCATGGTGCTGATAGCATAAGATTGTTTGTTCTCTCAGATAGTCCTGCAGAGAAAGATTTAGAATGGTCGGCCAGCGGCCTGGATGGTTGCAAGAAGTTTATTACTAGGCTATGTTCTTTAGTAGAAAACCTAGGCGAATTGAAAGAAACATCTGCTACTAATAATAAGTTGCAGATGCAGATTCACGCAACTATAAAGAATGTTTCAGATGATATTATGCATTATCATTTGAATAAAGCGATTGCGAGAATTAGAGAGTTGTTTAACTCTGTGAATGACGAGCTTAGTGCAGCAAATCCAGATGCAAATTCAGTCAGAGAAGCCACAAAGACTATTATTCAACTGTTAAATCCATTTATCCCTCATATTACGGAAGAGTTATGGCAAAAACTTGGAAATATAGTTCCTCTATACAAATCGCCTTGGCCTAAATCAGATGAATCAAAACTAAAGACTGATAGCTTCATGATGGCAATTCAAGTAAATGGAAAACTTAGAGCCGCGCACGAGTTCTCAAACTCAGATACAGATGATGAGATAAAGAGCGTAGCTAAATCTTTGCCTATCGTGAGCAAACATATTGGAGCAAATGTGGTCAAGAAGATAATTATCGTTCCTCGCAAGATAGTTAATATTGTTTTATAGTAATAGACCTTTTGCATAACCGTTGTCATTCCCGCACAGGCGGGAATCCAGAAATGGTAGAAACGGTAGTAAAAATATGAAATCATATTGAGTTTGCATCATGGTCTCGGGGCGCAATGGTACACTTATGGGTTGGTGTAGAAACTATTTTATGATCTGGATTCCCGTTTCCGCGGGAATGACAACGGTTATACAAGAGGTCTAATGAGAATTGCCAAGTTTATTGCGAATAACGGAATATGTTCTAGAAGACAGGCTGAAAAGCTTATTGAGCAAGGTGTTGTTTCTATTGATGGCAAAATAATCAATAGCTCGGCAGTTAATATCAGCGAAAATAATGTAATTATTGTAAATGGAAAAAGACTGGAGCATGCTAATAATCCTCGGCTTTGGATCTATTATAAACCAGTAGGCTTAATTACGACCCATCAAGACCCTCAAGGTAGAACGACAATTTTTGAGACTTTGGAAGGAAAGTTGCCAAGAGTTGTATCGGTAGGTAGACTAGATATCAGCAGTGAAGGGCTCTTGCTCCTTACTAATTCTGGTGATTTGTCGAGATATTATGAGTCTCCAGCAAATAAAATTGAAAGAATATATAAAGTGCGTGTTTTTGGCCGACAAAAAGAACTTGATTTCCAGAATCAGGCAATAGTGATAGATGGGATAAGATATCATCCGAAATCAATCAAATTAATCAACAAAGCGGCGACAAACTCATGGTATGAGGTTATTTTAACTGAAGGCAAGAATCGTGAGATTCGCAAGATCTTTGAACATTTTGGTTTTGAAGTAAGTAGGTTAATTAGGACAAATTTTGGTAGCTATTCACTAGGAAGCTTGAAGCCTGGTGAGTTTAGAGAGGTAAAAATAAATGAGAATTATCGCGGGCAAACACAAAAATAGGGTTATTCCAACGCTAAAAAAATCTGACTATCGTCCCTCGACAACGAAGTTTCGTGAAGCATTATTCAGTATTTTATCTTCAGGAGGATTGGTTGATACAAAGCAAGTTAATGGCGCGCATGTGCTGGATCTTTTTGCCGGAACCGGTTCCCTATCCTTTGAAGCATTATCACGAGGTGCTAGCAGCATTACTTTAGTGGATAATTGCCGTGAACATCTTGATTTGGCTATCGAGTTTGCTAGAAAAATTGGAGAGTTTAATAATATTAGCGTGCTAGTTGCTGATGCTACATTTTTATCAAAGGCGCCGAGAAAATACAGCCTTGTCTTTATGGATCCACCATATCATAACAATTTTGTTATTAAAACATTGATTTGTTTAGTTAAAAATGGTTGGCTTACGGATGGCGCTATAATTGCAGTGGAAATGAGTAAGCGTGAAAATATCGAGCTTATTGATGAAGTGCAGTTAGTAAAAGAGAAGATATATGGCAATAATAAACTATTAATCCTTAGATATGAGCAAAAATAAGAGTCAGTTTTCTTGTACAAGCTGTGGCAGTATGAGCAGCAAGTGGATGGGTCAATGCCTAGAATGTCTGGAGTGGGGTACTATTACAGAAGAATCGGTATCTGCTAGTAAAATTATAGTCCCTAAAACTGGTAGAGTACAAGAAATACATACGCTTGCGGACAAAGTCGAGTCAACAATTAGAACCAAAACTCCGATCGAGGAATTGAATCGTGTTTTAGGTGGGGGGCTAGTAGAGGGAAGTGCGATATTGATTGGAGGCGATCCAGGTATAGGAAAATCAACTCTACTCTTGCAGCTTTGCACTAGTCTATCTGGCTCAGATATTGGGTGTTTATATATTACCGGCGAGGAGTCTACTAATCAGATTAAGTTGCGAGCCCAGAGACTTGGCATTTACGATAATAAAACAGGGTTATTAGCTGCTACGAATGTTGAAGATATCATCTCGACAATAGACCAGAATAAGAAACAGCTAAATGTAGTTATTATTGACTCCATCCAAACGATTGCTTCAAGTGAGTTTTCTTCGGCGCCAGGTACTGTTTCACAAATAAGAGCCTGTGCACATCAGCTTATCAACTATGCAAAGCAAAACAATATTACTCTGCTTTTAGCTTGCCATGTGAATAAGGACGGTCAGCTTGCTGGTCCCAAGGTTCTAGAGCATATGGTTGATACTGTGCTTTATTTTGAAGGCGATCACAATAATCACTTTCGTATATTACGTTCGATTAAAAACCGGTTTGGTGGTGTGAATGAAATTGGTGTTTTTGAGATGACCTCTCATGGGCTTATAGAAATTTCCAATCCATCTGAATTGTTTTTAATGGAGAGAGAGAATAATGTCAGTGGCAGTTCAGTATTTGCAGGTATTGAGGGGTCCAGGCCCCTTCTTATAGAGGTCCAGGCTTTGATAGCGCCGACCAATATGGCCACACCTCGTAGGTCGGTTGTGGGTTGGGACAATAATCGATTGTCTATGATTATAGCAGTTCTAGGAGTAAGATTTGGTCTTAATTTAGCTGCGCATGAGGTATATTTAAGTGTAGCTGGTGGATTGCGTATAACGGAACCTGCGGCCGATTTGGCTGTCGCTGCAGCTTTAATTTCTGCAGCAAGTAATAAGCCGTTACCTCAAGGGAGTATTTTCTTCGGAGAAGTAGGGCTTTCTGGCGAAGTAAGGAAAGTATCTCAGACAGAAGTGCGCATAAAGGAAGCAACCAAGTTAGGTTTCACTTCAATGTATTGTTCCTCTAAACAAAATTTCAACGGGTTGCAGCCAATTATGCATCTGAAACAGTTGAAAGGATTGGTATAATGTATTTTTTTGCCTAATGGTGGGCTCTGGTAGACTGTTTTCGACAATTTAAGTCTATTATTAACCCCAACTGTGTTTAAGAAAGGAGCTGAATAGCTGAAGATATTAGGGTATTCTAGAGTTTTCAATCAATAAAGATTACCCTAATGAATATAGATTACGA
This sequence comes from Rickettsiales bacterium, assembly GCA_947505405.1. Classification (GTDB taxonomy): domain Bacteria; phylum Pseudomonadota; class Alphaproteobacteria; order Rickettsiales; family Rickettsiaceae; genus Megaera_A. The sequence continues at coordinate 22 of CANNHR010000061.1, read as the reverse complement.
TAGTTTGTTCTGTTTTGTCGAT
>CANNHR010000060.1 GCA_947505405.1 Rickettsiales bacterium | reverse complement strand
TAATTTAAATAGCTTATGGTTAAATTTACTGATTATGATGCACCTATCTTAAAACCAGTTAAATTTTATGATTTACCTGAAGTAAGCCAATACCTGAAGCTTAGGTATCAAATATTTATCAATGAATTAGGTAGGCCTATCATTGGATAATTCAGCAATGACGACCTTATCGCCCAACACTATATCTTGAAAGTAGGATATCCTATTGGTGTGGTCAGAGTGGTATATAGAGAAAACCATATAGCTGAGATAGGAAGAGTAGCAGTGTTAAAAGAATACAGAAATTATGGTTATGGTACTTTGCTAGTAAGACACATGATTAAAATAATAAAAGCTAATAGTAAGGTAAATTTAATAAGGATTTTTGTCGAGAGTGAGATGGTGGAGTTTTATAAAAAGTTTGGCTTTATCGAAAATGGCGAAGTATTTATTGATGGTGAACCTTACACTAGCATGGTAATTAAGGTAATAGAACTAAGGCTTTAAAAAGTACAATAATAGGTGAGAAAGAATGACTGAATTTTTTTTACAACAGCTGGTATGTTTTTAATTGCTAATGACACAATAACTGTTTTGCGTCCTAAGAGTGTCATCAATCGATATTTTAGGACATATCAGCCATATATCATGATGCTTACATGAGCGTAAAGTTACTATTTTCGTGATTTTAAAGACATGTAAAATTTATTTTTAAACTCAACGCTTGACTTTAATCAATGAAATAATCATAATGTTCTTATTATCACGATAAACGTGATTTTGAGGACATGATGAATTTACCAGCTTACATCAAAGAAATACGAAAAAACGGGCAACGCTATTTTACCTTAAAACAGCTTATGTCAGACCTAAGCCTGTCAAAAAATGCAGCCCTAAACGCTATTTCTCGCCTAAGGGAGCACGGAGAGGTGATTTCACCAGCTAGAGGCTTGTATGTCATCGTTCCACCTGAACATCAACTACATGGTTCTATCCCAGCAGAAGAATTAGTTCCTTTGATTATGGAATACCTATGTGCTAATTATTATGTTGCGTTGTTAACTGCAGGGTTGTTCCATGGAGCTACTCACCAAAAACCTGCTAGATTCCAGGTTATATCAGACAAAAGAATTAAACACCCATTAGCTTTTGGTGATGTGGAGATAGATTTTATTTATAAAAAATCCGTATCAGAGTTACCGACCCAAGATTTTACCGTTAGTACCGGTTACCTTAAAATAGCAACTCCTGAATTGGTGGCACTTGATTTACTTAATTACCCGAACCATGCCGGTGGGTTAAACCATATAGCAACGGTTTTATCAGAGTTGATTGAAAACTTAGATGCTATCAAGCTTATAAAACTTGCGAAGGATATTAAGGCTGAGCATCAATTGCAGCGCATTGGCTATATCCTAGACAATATTGAAGTTATGGATGATAACCATGCTGAAGTAATTATTAATGCACTTGCGCCCTATGTCTCGATGCACAAACAAAAATATCTACCCCTTGCTTCTGAAATACCTAAAACCGGCTATCCCAGATGTAAAAAGTGGAGAATTATTGAAAATACAGAAATAGAGAGCGATTTATGATCCCAGAAATTTTTATTGAGCATTGGCGTAAAACTGTCAAATGGCAGACACTTGAACAAATAGAACAAGATTTAATTATTAGCCGGGTTCTGGTTGATTTGTATAACGAGCCACACATAAAAGAGGCTCTCGTATTTCGAGGTGGTACTGCCCTCAATAAATTATTTATAAAACCACCGGCAAGATACAGTGAAGATATTGATTTTGTTCAAAGATCTGATCCAATCGGACAAACGATAGATGCTATTAGAGAATTATTCAAACCATGGTTAGGTGATCCGAAATGGAAAATTACACAGCGCAGCGCAAAGCTGATTTACAAATATGAATCTATTAACAAAATGCCGGCAAAACTAAAAATCGAAATTAACACTACCGAGCATTTTCACGTGTTGCCTTTAAAAACAGTTCCCTTTTCTATGGATTCAGCTTGGTTCAAAGGGGCAGCAGATATTATTACTTATGAAATGGATGAGTTGATGGCAACCAAGCTACGTGCACTTTATCAGCGCCGTAAAGGACGGGATTTGTTTGATGTATGGTATGTGGCAACCCACGAATTAATTAACTTAAGCCAGGTTTTTGATATTTTTTCTAAGTATTGCACTTATAACGATGTGAAGATCTCACGGGAAGAATTTATAAAGAATCTTGAGCAGAAGAAAGATCATCGTGATTTTCATATGGATATGAGTATTTTACTACCGTCCAAATTGAATTGGAACTTCGAAGAAGCTTATCAATTCGTTTTAGATAAGGTTGTTAGCAGGTTGCCATGAAATTAATTTGGCTAACAGACATTCATCTTAATTTTCTGAGCAAAGAACGCAGGATAGATTTTTATCAAGAAATAGTAGCAACCTCTGGTGAGAAGATCTTGATTAGCGACGATATCGCTGAAGCCACATCGGTTTCAGAAATTCTAAAAAAATGTACATTACATTACTATAGATAATCTCAATCATCCCTTGACTGTCATTGGCCAGCTATAATGACCCAGGTTTTTAGTCTTTTGGTTCCTCTGATTTTGTTGCTCTATCTCCTTGCCTAGAGTTATCGATGGAGAAAAAATCGCAAGCAATATCGTTAACTTCAAACCTAGTGATAGATTAGCGTCATTAAGAGTATGGCTGATGAAGAATTAACAAAGGCTTCCTATCAATTTAATAAGGGTGATATTGTATCTTTTGCTGATAACAACAATATAAGAAGGCATGGAGTAATAGCAAAAAGAAATCAGAAGACATTCCAAGTAATCACTCCCGAGAACTACTCTATTAATGTGCCAGCTACTTATTTGAAACACGAACCAAAACCACCACCAAAACTTTCAGATTCAAGATAAGGTCTACTGATTACTAATGAGGATCGTGCGGAAGCGCTTGATGATTTATTCAAAAAGATGCAAAACAAAAACCCATCTGCATAGATATGTAGTAATTTTTACAGAAATATAGTACTATGTTTCTATCGTTAAAGATAACAGGTTGATATTAAGGTTAGACCTATGACAGAAAGGATTTCTCCAAGAATTGATATAGCATTCAAGAAGATATTTGGAGTTGAGGAGAACAAAGATCTGCTCATTTCTCTAATTAACTCTGTTGTAAGCGATGAAGATCAAGTAGCGGATGTTATCTTACTCAACCCTTATAATGCTAAGAATTTTAAAACAGATAAATTATCAATATTGGATATTAAAGCCAAGGGGATAGATGGCAAACAATTTAATGTTGAGATTCAGATCACTGATGAAGCTGATTATGATAAACGAGCATTATATTATTGGGGTAAATTATATACCGAACAATTAAAAACATCAGAAGATTATTCCAAATTAAATAAGACTATAGGAATACATATACTGAACTTCACCTCAATTACTGGCACAGAAAGATATCATCATGCTTTTCATTTGGTAGATGAAAAAACAGGATTACGTTATTTTAAAGATATTGAACTACACACTATTGAGCTCAATAAATTTACTAAAGGCCAAGACGAAGATTTGAGTAGCTTAGTAGCAAAAATAAAGAGTGCACTTGATATTTGGATTGCATTTTTAACTAGAAATGATCTTTTAGATCCTGCTAATCTACCAACAGCGCTCAATAATCCTAGTTTAAAAAAAGCATTAACAGTTCTGGAAGTGATGAACTTCAGCCCAACAGAACGAGAAGCTTATGAAGAGCATTTAAAATGGTTCCGTATTGAGGCTAATACACTCAAAAAAGCTGAAGCAAAAGCCAGAGAAGAAGGTAAGGCCGAAGGTAAGGCCGAAATGGCAAAAGAAATGTTGGTTGATAATGAGCCAATAGCTAAAATAATCAAATATACAGGTTTAACTTTTGAACAAATTAAAAAATTAAAATCATCATGAATGATACTCTAAAAACTCCTTCACAGTCAATTCTAGAGAAAACAGCTATCAATATACTGAAAGAAAAAATTGATCTTAAGTTTATTGCTTCAGTTACTGGTTTTTCAGTAGATAAACTTCTAATACTTAAAAGTAGAATTTGAATACCGCTTATCTAGAGTGTACCAACTAGACACACCACTCTATCCTTATATCCGTTAGTTGTAAACGGATCAAAATCTTTTGCTGTTTGATTACTAAGGCTGGTAGTAGTTGTCTTTACTGGCTTGTCATTATATTCAACTCTATCTGACTTACTAAAATGTGGCGTACATTCTTTTAATTGTTTGCTGTAATTTGCCATAAAATGGTTTTCGATATAAAACACTCTAGCTAAGATATTGCTACTAATCTCTTTGTCACCTTTGGCATTCTTACTCGCAACTTGCTGGTAAGTAGCTTCATCAAGCAACCTGCCATCTTTGTGCAGATAATATAATTGCCCCATATGCTTATAGCCAAACTCAGTGGCGATTTTTGAAAATAAAGAAGTTCTTTCTTCGATCAAATGCGGACTTAAGCAATCTATAGAACCGCTGAGAAAAGCTGAATAAATGGCCTTTAAATTACTTTTTACTGAGGAGGCTGTCAAAAATCTTCTAACTCTAGAAAATGATAATAGCAAATATAAACAGCTAAAAGCTGTTTATAAATCTTTAGGTGTATTAGTTTTTGATTTAAATTCATTTTTATCCTCATTTAATAATCTATTGATTTTACTAAATGTAAGATTAAATCTCAACTAATACATGTAAGTTACAATAAATTCTTACAGTCCAAATGAAATATGTCAAGTAATGCAGAAAACCTGTAACGTGTACAAATTAAATGGCATTTCAATATATTGTTTGTTATCCTATTTTTGTTCTTTAGGCCACTAACTCATTCTTGAAACTATCCCTTTTACTCCACAGCACAGGGATAATATCGTAATTTTTTAAAGCATCCTGAAAATTTTCTGGAATAGGCTTTTCGCTATCATTGATAAAACTATATGCCTTTGCATCAGGCGGGCGTACTTCTCTTGTGTCAAACCAATCTCCAATGATGCTTGTTGCTTTATTTTTATTCGGAGTATTTACGGTTTGAATCATTCGTTCAGGAGCATATTTTGATTTTGGGATAAGAAAATCAAAATGTCTAAGATAACCAGATTGACCTAAAAATGTTACTTTTTCAGAATATCGGATATCACAGCTATCTAGCCACAGTTGCACATCTTCATAAAATAATGCAGCAATATTAGGTCTTGCTAGGTAAAACATATCGTTAACCGCAAGAATTGCCTGAATAAGATTATGTTTATTTAAAGCAAAATTTTGCTGGTTGGTTTTAACAAATAGTTCATTGTTATTTTTATGTATGCCAAAACCATTAATGGTCATTTCTAGACATTTTTGTCTTCTATCAGAATCCAACCAACATCCAGATTGTTCTAAATCGTCAATAGTCCAACTATCATCAGTGAGAATATAACTTTTTCCTTCTTGTTTGAGGTAAATTTGAATATAATCGTTATGACGATCAAGATAAGGCGTGGTTATCTCTACCCAATCTTTTAATTGTTTCCACGCTGTTTTATCTTTTAACCATTTGTAATAATTGTCCAAAAGATATTCTATATTTAAAGTCATGAGAATAAGCCTTTGTTAAAATTAGGGACTTCGATAATTTCGCAATATTGCATAAAATCATGTAAAGTTTGCCAAAAATCATTTGTATCTTGAAAAATATTATCTGGAATAGTAAACGCCCACTTATCGCCATATCCTTCTTTATATAGGTGTAAATGTGGTACTCCTACCTCTTAGGGTTTCTATGAATACTCCCTAAATCTAAGCGTGCCAATATTATTGCTTCTCTAGCACGATTCTGGTATTTTCGTCGTTTAAGATTTATTCTCCCTCTACTAACATCAAGCATAAAATGTTCTCTTTTATTAACAGATATTAAAGGCACTTCTATTTTACCGCCAAGATCTGGAAGACTCCAAGGGCTGTTATCTATTTTAGTTTTTTTCATTTTAAAAAGAAAATCAGCTTCATCTTGAGTAATGTTAATTTGCGTCATTTTACAATCTAATTATATTTTTATTAAGGATCATACTCTCTAATATTTAGCTTAAAGTTTTTAATGATAATAGTAGTTGCAAAGAACAAATTCAGCAAGAATATTAAATCAGTATGTACAAAAAGCATCAATCAACAACAAAAGTAGCAAAAGCACTAATCCATCTTGGTAGAATAGTCAAAACCATCTATCCGTGTTTAGAAACCCAAAGATCTCCCTGAATAGCACCGGTACCTGAGACCTAGTTTCCTCCATCTTTAAGCCACATGTCCAATAAGTTTATCACTAGGTTAAAACTAACAATATTGCGTTTTGCAGCTTCGGCAAGAGCAAGATTGTTATTGTAATTTAATCGGTTTGGAAAGAGTGGCACGGACTTAAACTCGCCAATTTCATCAATATTTACGGAGTATTCAGCTGATACTAGTTCATGTAATGCTTCTGCAAACATATCGTCGGGTAACGGGGAATAGCAATATTCCTCCATTCTCTAAGAACGCAGCATGCGACTTTTATCGTACTACGCTCAAGCCTTTCAAAGCCTCATTTTACTGAAACAGGCAAGGTTCCTTTTGCGTTGCATGTTACAGTTCATGTCACGCACATAATCTTGTATCCGTTCTATTTCTAAAATAATCTAGATACTCTGGATCAAATGGCGTAGCTTTTGCTCGTACTTTAACATGTCGTGTAATTATAACTGGACCTGCAATGCGTAAACTAACTCTACTGAACTTATTATCAGAGTTGCTAATTCTTGCAGAAAGCACCCAATTTCTGGAGTGTAACTTGGGAAAATACTTTTCCTTTATCCACTTTATACTTTTTGTTGGGTGTCGCCTTTTTGCCCAGTTAAATATTGCTTTGAAAATCTGGTTGTCTATATAAGAGAAAGTTTTCTTAGACACCGCATGTCGAAAATAATTAGTCTACCCCATTATTTTAGGGTTTCACTGCCTAATCAAAGTTTCTGTTTTACATATTGGATTTATCTTTATAGTTATGTATAATATCATCAAGAAAGTTTTTTAACGGCGAGACATTAGTTGTATTATAAGTATTACACTAGCGCTATCTTCTATAACTTCTTTAATCAGTAAACTCTTATCAACAAATACATCACTGTTTAACAATAATGTTTTAAAATCATCAGTACCAGTTAATATCTTTGGCTGGTTTACAGTACTATTATTGTTTATTGTATTACTCTCTTCTTCCATAGCTATTACTGGGCCTTCTCTTCTGTTTTACTTGAACTAAAGGTTACAAAACGCTGAGCAGATGTATCTAAAGCACGACAAGCAATCGATTGGACTTGCTGTGTAGCCAGATCTGCTTTCTCTGTAAGCTCTTTTATTATGATTTCTTGCCCTTTAATTTTATCTTCAAGGTAATTGATACTCTGTTCTTTTAACTTTAATACTCCTTCAGATTCTCTCTGTTTAAGTTGAGTTTCGTACTCATATTGTTGTGATATTTGAGTACGCAATAATCCTTCTGCACTACTTACAGCTTCTTTTATCTGTATTGGAGTTTGCTCCACCTGCATTTTTAAAGCATCATAGTTCTTCCCTTTTTCTATTAGATCAGCTTCCTGTTTTAATAAATTATTTTTTAATTCAGATAATTCCTTTTCTGTAGTAGCTTTCTTATTATTATACTCATCAATTTCTTTGCGCCTATTTAATTCCAATGTATAAATATACTCCTCTTCTTCTCGCTTCCTTGTTTTTCCAAGTATATCCTTTTGTTCTTTATAATCTAGCTCAAGTTGCGTACGCTGCTCGTGCCAATGAGACTTTTCTACAGTCATATCTTCTTCAGAAGCTTGTTTTGTTTGTTCCATCTCTAATTTGAATTGCTCTTTCTGCTGCTCTTGAGTTTGTAACAAAACTGATAATGTATTTGCTGTATCATTAATTTGGTATAAATCTTGCAAGTGCTTTTGTTCTATAGTAATGGCTTCACGTAAATTTGCTAGTTTTTCAAACTCACATAAAATCTGCTCTGATAAACTATCAATTTGTTTAATCGTCTTTGATTTTAAAGAGCTTAAGTCGTCTAATATATCATCAGATGAATGATTTGTGGCTTTTTTTACAACTGCTTGTGCCTCTTCTTCCTTTTTCTGTTCTTGAGGGGTAGCTATTTGTTTTTCAGTTAATTTTGTTAATACCTCATTATAGGCTACTAATATTTGCTCCTTAGTGTTTTTAACTGAAACTTCTTTATCTTTAGCATTATGTTCTTTTGTCATCTTTTTAAAATTATTAGTTACTTATTGTTAACTGTTCTTAGCTTTATGCATAGACGAATTATAAACTGATTAAGGTGAAAATACTCCCTCACATAATTATTTGAATATAATAGTGTAGATCACAATAGTAGCGTCACTTCTCACGTGCAGCCTTCTCCACACACTGCTGGACTAGCATGTTTAAAGCTGGTATACTTCCCATCGTTTAGAGCCTAGAAAATTAACTTAGCTATCTGCCCCAATGGTAGCTCTTCATAGTGTGGTAATCAACTAGAAATTGTTGCAATTTATAAAGTCCACCCCCAGTTTTATCTGCACTTCATGTTTTTTTATGCATGTCTTACTATTTCCTATTTAAAAAGGTATTTACTATTTTTCTTTAAACCCTTTGAACATAGCGTCAATTACCGGATCTAAAAGATATCTTAAGAGGGTTCTAGTACCAGTAACTATTTGAACCTCGGCTTGCATACCAGGATGAAGTTCTAGTTTTCTTGTGCGAGCTATTTCCTTAAACTTATCCATATCAAGCTCAATGCGTGCCAAGTAATAACTGCTTGCAAGCGGATCACCCGGGCCTCTTTGGTGATCCATAACTAAGTCTGGTGATAGAGAAATTATTTTACCTGTGAACAATGGAGTGGTTCTTGATTTAAATGCACTAAATCTAATTTTTGAAACAAGGCCTATTTTTATAGAATCAATAGTCTTCGGCTCAACTTTTGCTTCGATAACCAGAAGATCATCAATTGGAGAAATCTCTACAATGGTTTGGCCAGGAGGTATGGAGCTATCAATAGTATGGAAATTTAGGTTATTAACTACGCCATCGACCGGTGATTTTAAAACCACTCTACCCAGAGCTTCTTGAAGATGGAAGAATCTTTCTCGGTACCCAGCGAGCTGAGCTTGTGCTTCTTTAAGCTCATTTAATGTCTGTGTAATGAATTTGCTATCTAGGTTTATTAAGTCTATATCGGTTTTAGTTATTTCTTGTTCTGACCTGGCTACTTCTGTATCAGTCATTGCTAATTCGCTTTGTATACTAGCTTCTTTTGCTTCAAGCTCGAGTAGGGCAGCTTTTTGGGCGAACCCTTTTGCATTAAGTTTCTTGGTTGCATCTAACCTATCCAAAG
>CANNHR010000059.1 GCA_947505405.1 Rickettsiales bacterium | reverse complement strand
TGTTTGCAGGACTTATTAGTTACCAAATCCGTACTGATAAACCCTCATTAGATCAGTTACTAAAATTGAATCCTTAAACACAGTTGGGGTTAACTTATTGATAATTTTGAGATTGGTACAATATTTGATGGAACTCTTGCACAACTTGTTTATAGAGCTTTAATTTGAATGGTATGACATCAGACAGAAGTTCATCAAAATTTACCCACTTCCATTGATCAAATTCAGGGTGCCTCGTTTTAATATTAATATCGCTATCCTTCCCAGTGAATCGAATTAAGAACCATTTTTGTTTTTGGCCACAATATTTACCATCCCACAGCTTTGGAATAAGAAAATCTGGAACACGATAGCTATACCAATTTTTGCTTTCAGCAATTATATGTCCAGCACCACAGCCTATCTCTTCTTCCATCTCACGCATGGCTGCGCTACTTGGCGTTTCACCAAGATCTATACCACCCTGAGGCATTTGCCATCCGTTAGCTTTTGAGTCGATTCTTTTACCAACAAAGACTCTATCTTTTTTATCAATTATCATCATACCAACACCAGGACGAAAAGGAAGATGAGATAATTCTTTGTTATCTAGCCTAGAATCTGTCTTCACGAATTATACTCCTTGAGTAACTCAGAAACAGGCACCAACTGAATTCCTTTCTTATTAAGCATTGGAATCCAATCTCTAATCATTTCTATTGTTAAAGTAAATCCTTGAGCATAGCCAAGAGCAATCCCTTCATTTTCTGCAACTACGATCAATTCCTCTAGTTGATTTCGAATTGAATCTTTGTCAGGCTCTTCATCAATTATTACATTAGTAGGAATAATATTATTATGGGAAGAAATATGGGCTGGTGCGCCTCTAGCTAAGCCCTTACCTAAAATAAACATCAAATTTTTATCATCTAATTGATTGAAAATCATTTCCGATGCATGCATATCGTCTGTGAATACTTCTTTGTAACTAGAATACACCCCGTCATATCGAGCGTGAGAATTTAATATCACATTCAATCGAACTTCATTCTCTTCTGGCGCTAAATTATTCATCAAAGCGTATTTACCAGGGTTATCCAAAGCTTTACTAGTTTGAAGCGGCAAGTATAAATATATCTCATGTCCCTTACCTTGAGCTTTATGCAATAGCGGCTTTAGGCTCTGCGTATATGGTAAAAATCCAAGACCGCACTGTGTGGGCAGAGTTAGAGCAAGCTCAGTTGAGCGCCTATTTAACCCTAAATTAGTCACTACAATTGAAATTTTTGGCTTCCCCGAATAAGCTCGTTTTTTCTTAATTAGCGGCTCTTTAGCCCTGTTTTTACTAGTCAACAATTCATCGGATTTAGCAAGTAGTTGCTCTGTCTGTTCTATCAAATTATCTGACTTTGACGGAACATCTATTGATGCAAGTTCCATTGCAACTTCCTTCACCTCTTCCGAAGTATCGGCCACTTGTTTTTGCATACCAACATAATCAGCTTCTATTTCACCGGTAATAAAAGGTAAATTAGCCATAGAGTAAGTACGGTATTGACCAAGCTGCGTAGCTACTGCAATCTGACTAGATCTTACAGACACAAGCCAATACATTACTAAAGAAAATAATATAACACCAAGAGCTATATTACACCCTAAAAGATATAGCTTCACTTTAGCCTTTAATTTTGAATCTTTTATCATGCTTTAGTTTTTTTTATAGTTTACGCTAAGCCCTCTAATCAAATCATACGCTCTTGCATATTGGTAATCTTCTTTATACTTATCTGACATAGGATGCTCTTTCACATCATCAGACTTTTTCTCATCAGACTTTTCCTCTGTGTTATATTTCTTTAAATAACTTTTTACTGATGAGCTAGTAAAAGATTTTTCTTTATTCTCTTTTTCAGCGAACTCTACTTTGGCATTTTCTATATATAAATCTGGCTCAATGCCTTTGCCATTTATTGATCGGCCACTTGGTGTGAAATATTTAGCCGTAGTCAACTTTACGGCTGCTCGCTTACTTATCTGAGTAAATGTTTGTACTAACCCCTTACCAAACGAAGTCGTACCCACAATAATCGCTCGCTTATGATCCTGTAGAGCTCCAGCAACAATCTCAGCAGCCGATGCTGTACCAGAATTAATAAGAACTACGGTAGGAACATTTGGAGCTTTAGAAACAAATCTTCCAGCAGAAATAACGCTATCATTTTCACTATTCCTTCCTCGAATAGAGACGATTGTTCCATGGTCAATGAAATACTCACACACAGCTACCGCTTGATCAAGAAGTCCACCCGGATTACTACGCACATCAAGAATAATACCTTTTAAATTTTTTTTCTTTTTCTGGAGTTTTTTCTCAATTTCGTCAACTGCCTTTTTCAGCTCAGTTGTAGTCTGATTATTAAAAGCAACTATCCTGATATAGCCTATGCCACCATTATCATCTTCTTCAACATCAAATTTAATAGGTTTTATTTTTACAATCTCACGAGTGAGTTCAATTTCTTTCGTAGTATTTTCTTCCTCTTTGACAACAAGAAGATTAAGCTTGCTTCCAGGTTCTCCTCGCATTTCTTTTACTGCCTTATTAAAGCCAATATTCGAAACCAGTTGACCATTCACACCAATTATGTAATCCCCTGCTCTAATTCCAGCTTTATGTGCAGGCAAATCATCAATCGGCGTAATAACCTTTACTGCTCCACTATCAAAAATAATCTCAACACCAATTCCTCCAAATTCACCATCTGTTTGAGTGATAAAAAACTCTAGATCATCATCTGTAAAGTATCCAGAATATGGATCAAGCGATCTGAGCATTCCATTTATTGCCTCATCTGTCATTTCTTGACGATTCGGCACTTGCATATAATCTTTCTCTATTCTTTGAAAAACATCCTGAAATTGCCTGAAATAATAACTATCTGGGTGATTATCAACCTTAACTTCTTTATTCTCTGCAGCAAAAGATATTGTAGCAATTAACGTTAAAAAAACTGCGTTAATAAATTTAAACATACAACCCAATCTCCTTATAACTTTTTGCAAGAGCTTGCTCTTGAATAAATTGAAATCTCTTTTCCGGCTTTTTGCCCATTAAATTATCCACTATTGTATCTATATTTTCAAAGTCATCCACACTTACTTTGTAAAGCATACGTGTTTTAGGATTCATTGTAGTCTCTTTTAGCTGCGGCGGAGTCATTTCACCAAGGCCTTTAAAACGACCTAGTTCTACTTTTTTCCTATCTTTTGAGAGCTCTTTCATCAGCTTTTCTTTTTGCTGATCATTAGCGGCGTAGAATGTTTTGGTACCTTGCACTAAACGATATAGCGGTGGCCGCGCTAAGTACAAATGACCATTTTCAATTAACTTACGCATACGCAAATAGAAAAACGTCATTAATAACGCGCAGATATGAGCACCATCCACATCAGCATCCGTCATAATTATTACTTTTTCATATCGCAAATCTTCTTCTTTATAGTGACTCATAGAACCACAATTTAGAGCAACCTCTAAATCCTGAATCTCTTGATTAGCTAGGATTTTCTGTATAGGCGCATTTGCAACATTCAAGATCTTTCCACGAAGAGGAAGCACTGCCTGAATCAGACGGTCACGTGCTTGTTTTGCTGACCCTCCAGCAGAATCTCCTTCAACCAAAAACAACTCTGTACCTTTGGCACTAGTGCTACTGCAATCTGCAAGTTTACCCGGTAAGCGGAGTTTTTGTACAGCAGTTTTGCGACTAACACTACGTTCATTTTTCTTACTCAGACGATATTCTGCATTATTAATAAAATGCTGAATTAACTTGTCAGATGATTTTTTATTACCACTGAGCCAATGATCAAAATGATCCTTAAATACATTTTCAATGTGTTTAGCAATGCCGTTAGAAACTAGCCTCTCTTTTGTTTGTCCTTGAAAAACTGGATCCTTGATAAACACTGAAAGCATGAGGCATGCGGACTCAAGCACATCTTCAGGAGCAACTTGAGATACTTTTTTATGTCCCACCATCTCACCATAAATTTTTACCCCTCGAAGCAATGCAGCTCTTACCCCTTGTTCATGCGTACCACCTAGCGGAGTTGGGATAGTATTACAGTAAGATTTGATGAAATTATCTCGCTCATGCCAACAAATGGCCCACTCCACTTTAATTTTCTCGGAGGCAATGGAAGCATGACCTGAGAAAATTTCTTCACCAATAATTTGGTTTTTATCGAGCTTAGAGTCAAGGTAATCTCGCAAGCCTCCAGGAAAGTGAATCACATCCGATAGCGGCACTTCATTGAGTAAAATAAGTTCAGGTACACAACTCCAATGGATCTCTACTCCTTTATACAAATATGCCTTAGATTTAGCCAAATCATATACTTTCTTTGGCCTTAATTTTAGAGATTTGCCAAAGATTTCTGGATCAGGAGTAAATGTAATTTTGGTACCCCTTAACTTCTTAGCAATATTCGATTTTTCAAGCTTTGTAAGTGGAGTCCCACGAGAATATTTTTGTGTATATATTACTCCATCTCTATAAACCTCAACGTCTAGAGCAGACGCAAGCGCATTCACGACAGATATTCCAACACCATGCAACCCACCAGAAGTTTGATAAGACTTATCAGAAAATTTACCACCCGAATGAAGCGTTGTAAGTATAACTTCTAGAGCTGATTTTTTAGGAAATTTAGGATGGTTATCAACTGGAATTCCCCTGCCATTATCACTGATCGAGATTGAACCAGATGGTAGCATTTCAATAACAATCCTTGACGCATAACCAGCAACTGCTTCATCCATAGAGTTATCAAGCACTTCAGACACTAGGTGGTGCATTGACTCTTCATCAGTGCCGCCAATATACATACCAGGACGCATACGCACAGGTTCGAGCCCTTCTAAAACCTCGATATCACTTGCTGTATAGGAATTACCCTTAGCACTCTTTATACTTGCACTAAAGCCAAATAAATCAGACACTTATACCAAAATTTTCAATGATTACATACCAAGCACCCTATAATCTTAAATTCATTAGTCTGATTTAATATGGATCTTGGTATCATATTATGTACAGAACTTACTCACTTTATGAGTAAAAAGCAAGGATAAGTGGTATTTAAGATAAAATACTATATTTGCAATAGATCTCTACTTCTTACCCTTAGCAGCAATTATTTCTTCAGCCTCAGATAGACCAACAGAAAATGGATCAATGGCTTTTGGTATTGAAGTAAACTTGCCCATATATTTTATATATGGACCATATTTACCTATCCCCATATGGATCTCATCGCCATTATCAGAATGTTTACCAAGCAGTATAGGTAAATTGAGCAGCTTTACAGCTACATCCAGAGTTATCTCCTCTGGCTTAATTCCATCGGGTAACTGACTGCGCTTAGGCTTCTCCTTCTTCGAAATGACTTCGCCTAATTGCACATACCAACCATAAGGTCCCTTTTTCAAATACACCATTTGCCCAGACGGATCATTACCAAGCTCTTTGGTATTATCAACCGGCGCAATGGAACCATCCTCGCCCCCTTCTTCTGTTTTTGACACAGTTTTTTTGTAGGTACAATCTGGATAATTACTGCAAGCCAGGAAGGCTCCATATTTGCCCAATTTTAAACTTAAAGCTCCGTTAGAGCAGGACGGACATTTTTTGTTTTCTTCATATTTCTTGGTACCTTGCTCTCCAAACAAATGAAAATCTAGAGATTTTTCGACATACTCAATCACATCAGTAATCTTCTGCTGGCTAACTTTGTCTACATTCTGATTAAAACCAAGCCAAAAATCGCCTAATAAGCTTTGCCAATTTCTTTTACCCTCAGCAACCTCATCCAAATCAGTTTCAAGATCAGCCGTAAAATCATATTCAACATATTTGGTAAAAAAACCAATTAAAAATACCGTAACTAGTCTGCCAAGATTTGTAGGATGGAAGCGTTTTTTCTCTATCTCAACATATTTCCTGTCTTGAAGAACAGATATGATTGTCGCATAAGTAGACGGTCTACCAATTCCAAGTTCTTCCAATCGCTTAACTAGGCTCGCTTCTGAATATCTTGGAGGAGCTTCAGTAAAATGTTGCTCTGGCTTGATTTTCTTGGTATCTATAGCTTCATCTTCGGACAAAGGCGGCAACATTTTATTCTCTTCATCCTTTCCGTCATCTATACCTTCTTGATAAATTTTATAAAACCCATCAAAAGCAACTGTTGACCCAGTTGCTCTGGCTGTAAAATTATTGTCATCACTAATCAAATCCGCTCCGACCATATCGATTAAAACAGATTCCATTTGACAAGCAATTGTACGTTTCCAAATTAAATCATAAAGCCTGAGCTGGTCTTTATCTAACTCGTTTGACAAAAGTTCGGGTATTAACGAAATATCTGTAGGGCGTATTGCTTCGTGCGCTTCTTGGGCATTCTTTGACTTGGATTTATAAATTCTTGCTTCTTGCGGCAGATATTTACTACCATATTTATCTTGAATCAACGACCTGATATTTCCCACTGCCTCACTAGACAAAGTTACACCATCAGTTCTCATATAAGTAATTAAACCGACAGCTTCACCGCCAATATCAATTCCTTCATATAATCTTTGCGCGATTTGCATAGTTTTCTTAGCTCCAAAACCTAGCTTTCTCGAAGCTTCTTGCTGCAAAGATGAAGTAATAAACGGTGCTGACGGATTTCTCTTTTGCTGCTTTTTTTGGATCGATAAAACTTTAAAATTCTGCCCCTTTAACCTACTTACAATCTTATCAGCCGATTCTTCGTTTGTTATAGAGAATTTCTCGAGTTTCTTTCCATCCACAACAGACAACATAGCAGTAAACGGATCACCTTTGCTACTCCTCATATCTAGACCAATATCCCAATATTCTTGAGTTTTGAAGCGCTCTATTTCATCTTCTCTTTCGCAAATAATACGCAGAGCTACAGACTGCACACGCCCAGCAGACCTACATCCCGGTAATTTACGCCACAGAATCGGCGACAAGGTGAAACCTACCAGGTAATCAAGTGCGCGTCTTGCTTGCTGAGCGTTAACCAAATCTGTATCAATCGTTCTCGGATTAGCAACGGCCTCTAAAACAGCTTTTTTTGTAATTTCATTAAAGGCAATTCGCTTAAACTTCGCGTCATCTTTAATGATTTTCTTTTCTCTTAGAACCTCGGCCACATGCCATGAAATTGACTCGCCTTCACGATCAGGATCCGTTGCCAGATATACTTCATCAGCTTGCTTTGCAAATTTTATAATTTCATTTACATACTTACTAGACTTGTCGGAAATCTCATATTTCATCGCAAAGCCTTCATCTGGCAGAACTGAACCATTCTTTGACGGCAGATCACGAATATGGCCAAATGAGGCAATAACTTTATATTTACTACCGAGATATTTATTTATCGTTTTCGCTTTCGCGGGTGACTCAACAATTACTAGTTTCATAAAAAATTCAATATATTAACGAAATCTTATTACCCACATGCCTTGTAATCCTGCCAGCAAGTTCAAGCTCAAGGCATATAGTATAAATTACTGGCAAAGACAATTTCGTCTCGTGGCTAAGCGATTCAAATGTTACAGGCGATGATGAAAGCAGCTTGACTACCACTTGCCTGTCACTCTCTTTGATTTCTAAATTATCATCCTCTATCGGAAGTTTGAAATTATTGCTAGAGTTTTGTGTTTCTTCAAGAGTTTTTTTCAATTTTTCGTATGTTACCATGTTAGAAATAATATCTGCGCTTGATTCAAGCAAATATGCACCATCTTTGATCAATTTATTCGTACCCATACATCTAGGATCTAATGGAAAACCAGGGACAGCAAAAATTTCCCTGTTCTGCTCAAGAGCATAATTTGCAGTAATGAGTGAACCTGACCTGAGACTAGCTTCAACCACTACAGTAGCAAGAGCCAACCCTGCTATAATTCTATTTCGCTGGGGAAAGTGCTGAGAAAGTGGCTTTGAACCAACGGGCAACTCTGCTAATAACAAAGCATTATTCGAAATTCGTTCGAACAGTTCCTTATTATCTGGCGGATAAATATGATCTATACCACCAGCGATTACAGCAATCGTGTGATCTCCGCTTGCTTCATGTACCGCAGTATCAATCCCTCTTGCAAGGCCTGATACCGTAATACATCCAGCCTCTACTAGTTCCTTAGCAATTTTGGCTGCAAAAGATCGTGAATTAATCGAACTATTTCTTGCACCAACAATTGCTATAGTCTTCTGTCTATTAAGCAAAGTTATGTTTCCTTTATAAGATAACACAGGAGGAAAATCATGAATTTGAAGAAGTAGCTGTGAGTAGTTAAAATCTTTATATGTGAGCAGATATGCACCAACTTTCTTTAAAGCATCTATCTCTTTCTCTGCTGCTGATCGTGAAAATACGGTAATCGGCTTCGACTTTCCACCCTTAACAGAAAATTCACCAATATTCTCAAGCGCTTTACCGACAGAACCAAAAAGTCTTATTAAATGAAAAAAAGTTTTTGGCCCTACATTCTCGCTTCTGATTAAACGTAAAATATCTACCGTCTCCTCGGAGTAATCAGGAGCCTTATCGCGAATAAAAAGATTACTTAGCATTACATCAAGCGCTATAATTTTTCTGCATTTGATGTTAGGTAGTCAGAAACACCTTGATGAGTTGGGCTCATTCCTTGATCACCTTTCTTCCACCCAGCTGGACAAACCTCTCCATGAGTATTATAATGATCTAAAGCATCAATCATTCTCAGGGTTTCATCAACATTTCTTCCTAGTGGCAAATCGTTAATTAAGTAATGTCTAATGTTGAAGTGCTCATCAATTAAGTAAGTAGCTCTATACGAAATACCCTCTTCGTTCAAAACATTATATGCATTAGAAATATCTTTTTTTAAATCTGATACTAACGGGAACTGAATATTTCCAATACCACCTTTATTCACCGGCATCGCTTTCCATGCGTGATGCGAGAAATGCGAATCAACACTAACAGCTACTATCTTTGTATTTCTAGCCGCAAACTCACCTAATCTATTATTAAAGGCAATTATTTCAGAAGGGCAAACGAAAGTGAAGTCAAGCGGATAGAAAAATACAACTCCTTTGTGCCCTTTCAAATATCTTCTTAAATTAAAATCAGCCACGATACTATTATCTGGCATCACTACTTTTGCCTCAAAATCTGGTGCAGGCTTTCCAATAAACGGATTCATATATAACCTCCATGAATTATAAATTTGATTTCCTTGTGGGATAATACAAACAATATTTTATGAAATCAACTACCCTTTTTTTCGATAGAGCACGTTTCCAGGGCCACCGCATTAAAATATGAGTAAGCCGTCATTCCAGAACTTACGTCGAATAGCCCTTTAGGGCGTAATGAGACTTAGTATCTGGAATCCATTCAAGCAGTATGGTTACTATGTTGGTAGAT
>CANNHR010000058.1 GCA_947505405.1 Rickettsiales bacterium | reverse complement strand
AATTTATTCACCATTAACTCTTCTGCAGAAATTGACCAGAAGGTTACTTCCCAAAGAGAAAAGAGAGAAGGTAAGATATTAATGTGAATATCTTTTAAAGAACCCACTTCCCCCTCTTTGTCATGTACTGAGAAAGAGTCTATATCTGCAATAAGAGGGAGAGAGATATTTATATTACCAATTTTTGCACTTAACCCAAACTCGTTTTTAAAAACATCAACTACGGTTTGCTTGATCACTGTTTTGGCGTCATCTGTTTTTAGCCAGATACCGGTAGCACCAACCATCGCTATAAGCGATAATAGTAACATTGCTAGTATCTTCCAAAAAAATTTCATAAACTATATAATTAAAACGATTGCCCAATTCCAAAATATAATTGGTAAGATTTATCCACAAATTTCCGACGCTTCAGTGGAAAACCAATATCAAACCTCAAAGGTCCGAAATTAGTTAAATACCTAACTCCAAAACCAGTTCCGTGTAAAAGATTTTTCTGCAAACGTGGCTTTAATGAACTATAAGCAAATCCACTATCCACAAAACCAACTATACCTATAGAATCATTCATTTTTAGCCTAAGTTCAATAGTCGTTTCGACAAAAGATCTGCCGCCCATAGGGCTATTGTTACTATCTAGGTCGCTTGCAAATTGATAAGCATATCCACGCAACGAATTATTGCCTCCCACGTAAAATCTCTCTGTTTCAGGTATGGGCCTTGATTTTGCTCCTAATATAGTTCCTGTTGCTGCCCTAAGGGCTAATACTGGATGTAGTTTTGTCTTGGCAGCAAAATATGTTGAAGCAGAAATTTGGGTTTTTAAAAATGGTTTATCTTTTGAGTCCAGATGAAAATATGGTGCAGTTTCGAACTCGCAAAAGTGACCTTTTTTTGAATCCAGTATATTATCTCGAGTGTCATGAGAAATGAACAAAGGAGCTGATACCAAAGAATAACGTTGATTACTAGTGACATTTTTCTCAAATTTCTTGATGAATGCATGAGAAAACTTAGCTCCGATTCCACCAATCCACTTTAGTGAAAATTCTCTTTCCAAATACCCAGATATAGAGCCTTCTTTGCTTGCGAATGCCTTTGTTTTTGTGTTCTCAAATTTAGTACCTAGCCTTAAAGTCTGATCCTCTCGTTTAAAAAATGGCTTTGTATAATCTAGTTCAAGAGCCTGTTCTTTTTGATTGCCCGAGAGATCGGCTTTTACTTTTTCTCCTGAGCCAAAGAAGTTCCTGTGTTCCCAACCAACCACTCCTCCAAGCCCTAGATCCGTTGCGTATCCTACCCCAGCTTTTAGGCTTCGAGCTTTGCGCTCGGTTAAATTAAACCCAATTGGCACAGAACCATCTTTATTTACATATTCTGGAATTATAGGGGACGTTGAAGAAAATAACCCACTTTCTTGCAAAAAGCCTCTTGACTCAGCTATATAGGTACGTTTAAGACACTGACCATCTGAGAGTTTGACTAATTTTCTTACATATTCGGCTTTTACAGTTTTCAAGCCAACAAATTCAATTTTTTCAAGTTTAGTAGCAGGTCCAGCTTCAATTAAAAATTTAATCCTAACATTTTTATTTACATGATCTATTTCTGCTTCATGGTTGACTGAGAAAGATAATATACAATTTTTGTTTTCTAAATACTCCATTATTTTTTTCTCTGCCTCTAGAATATTTTTTGCAATAGCGTAGTCGCCAATTTTTACACCAATTTTACCGATATTTAATACATTAACGTTTTTATTACTCGTAGCTGTAAAAACAATTGATAGGGCAGAAATTTTATAATTTTGGCCAGCAGTAATGTTGAATATTATTGAGTTGTTATTTTCACTCTGAATTTCAACATCAATAGTGTGAGAGTAATATCCTTTGGACCGTAGTAACTTGAAAAATGATTTTTTTGCTTCGCTTTCCCAATAGGCTTTTTGATTAGTAGTTTCATATATTTTTGCTGTTTGTTCCATTTCTTTGGCAAGAGCGTCCAGATCTTTCTTAAGCCATGATTTAGAATCTAGCTTAATTATCAAACGTAAATCATTTTTTTCAGCGGCACTTGAAGAAAAAGCATATGCAAAGATAGAGAGGATATAGACAAGTATAATAAATCTTGTTGTAAGTTTTCTCATATACTCGTTTAAATGCCAGTTTTGGATAAGAGATATGCACAATTTTAGGCAGTTTTTTAGCGAAAAATATACATTTTTTGATAAAATAGCTACCCCTATTTTGAGAAAAATGTGTTTTTTACAGCAAAAAAGGGCCAAAATGGCATATGTTTCGTTATCCAAAACTGGCGTTTTGCAGCTATTGATTATATTTAGAACTTGTCTTCATAGAATTGTCTGATAGAATTTTTAGCATAATTTTTGTTGTTCTCCGCCAGTCAAGAATCTGCGGCAAAGCGCTGACAATCCTTCTTCTAAAAGGCATACGAAGCCCAACGAGTTCGGGATGACTTTTAGAAGAAGGATCTCGTTTCGCACACCGTTATGGCGGTTATTAGTCAGTTTCAATAAACTGGTCAAAATCCTCGATTGACAGAGCTCCTCTAACACCAGTCATACTCTGGTTAAGACTATATATATCAGCAATTCTCTTGCGCAATGAGGTATCAAACTTATTTTTTGACCTAAGAGTCATATCAAACGTTCTTGGCGTTTTGTTATCATTTTCAAAATGAATTAAACCATCTATTTGCATAGCATTTTCATCAAAATCGATATTAAAAATAAACCTCAAGTAATGTTCTCTGCTGCGATCAATTCTTACCTCTTGCTCCGTTACTTTTTGGCCATTATGAAATGGTATAAAGACAGAATGCCATTTAAAATTGTCAGTCTCATCTTTAACGAATGGGGTCAAAAGTTCCTTAATATTTTGATATTCTGTAGCTAATTTTTTGATCTCATCATTATCACCAAATAAGCTTATTATACTATTCAGGCTTTTTGCAGTAGCTCTATGTTGCTCTATATTCTGTTGTTTTGACTCAGCAAGAGACCTAGTCAAACGACGATCAATTGCAGAAATATCATGTTCTGATTCTTCGAACGACTTAGTTTCTGAATTATCTGCCATTCTTTTTTCCAGCTTTGCAAATGGAACAAACAGCTTACTAGAATTCTCAAATAGCTGATTTGTGTTAGCGGCACTATCCGTTTGAAATAATTTTGCTGTAGTATTATCGCTTTTTATCGGACTATTATGGTCCTTATGTGCTTGCAACGTAGAAAGTTCACTTGTTTTAGCTTGAGAAGTTGATAATACAGAACTGTTCTTTGCCGTAAGATCTAATTGTACATTCTGGTTGTCACTCATTTTCCCTGGCGCTATTGGTTCATTACCAAAAAGAACGGCAAGATTTTTTACAGACGACCAGTTATTACTAACTTTGAAGACAAAATCAGTAATAGTTTTAGTAATATCATCACCAATTGGTTGATTATTAAGGCTAGTCATTTCAAGAACTAATTTTTGTCCGATAGGCATTTTTGTCCCTTGAGCTGTGATAATGCCAAAGTCAGTTCTGATTAATTGTTCGCCTTCTTTTCCATTGCCACTGACAACACCATTGAAAGTAAAAGCTGCTGTTGCAGACTGCTTGCTGAATATTACATTCGCCTCTACTAGTAGTTTTGGATTATCCTGCCCAACTGCATGACTAATTGTCTTAAACAGAGATGATGATTTATCAATACCAGTTAAGTTTAAATATGAAACTAGACCAGAAATGACTTTAGGCATATTTCCCATATTTTTAACAGTCACATAGCTTTCAACTAGTGATGGATTGGATGGTTTGTTTTGCGATATTTGAACAGGATGCAGAAGTTCTAATTTTAACGGCTGGTCTGAATTAATTTTTTTATCATTTATACTTATAACACGAACACTAAGATCGCCTCGCACGTTTGAGAGTGTGAAACTTACATTATCCCCACTGACCAAGTTATGTTTGTTAGAAGGAGTAGAAAATCTACCATAAGCGGTATCAAAAATTACTTCTCCCTTAATATTGGTTTCAACGACAAGTCCTTTTATAGTCGAGCTAGATTGCAACTGACCTAGTATTTCTATAAGAGATTTACCGGTATTGTTCTTTACATCTAGTGAGCTTGGTAATACTCTGATATCTTTAAAATTAATATCGTCCATTACAAAAATATTAGTTTAATTTGATGATACAAAACAAACATATTATCAGGCTTTCCTTTATAGGTTTGTTTCTTAATATCATAGCAAATATCGTGCTATATCGATATTTTATGATTGAAGAAGTAGTTTTAAAACAAGTGGCTGATCATAACACTTACTTGGCTGAGGTATATAAATCAAGGGTTTGGGATGGTAATAGGAGTGCTGTTGTAAAACTTAAAAAAAATGATTATTCTAACTTATTAACCGATGAAGATTTTATCCTCTTTGCTAAAGAATCGTCAAATTTCCTAAAAAACACCAGTGCGATGGTAACTCTATATGACAAAGCTGGAAAAAAACTTTTATCAAATACAAATCACAATATAGTTAATATCGATAGATATAGCAGCCTAGATAGCTATGGTTTAATTCTATTGAACCTAGATAAGTATTTTTTGCAAAATTACGTTTCTCCTAATGCAATAGGAGAAGCTTATCGAGGAAAAACAGCACATTCTTTGATCTCTAGATCAGTAATCACTGATGAGAATGAGAATCAATTTGAAAAATCGTTCGTTATTAGCTATGTACCACTTATCAATTCTTCCACAGGAGACTTTAGCATAGAAGGAGTGATGGAGATTACTACTGACATCACAGAACAATGGGATAATATAACTTATCTTGAGAAACGTATATTTATTGCCTTTGTAATAGTATTTGTAGTGTTTTTCATTATTGTTATGTATAACACAAACTACGCTCAAAGAATAATTAACAAACAATTCGAAACTAATAGGGAATTAGAAGAAGCAAAAACGAAAGCAGAAACAGAAAGTTCAGCAAAAACTGAATTTTTGGCTAATATTAGCCACGAGCTCAGAACGCCATTGAATGCAGTCATTGGTTTTTCAGAAATCATGATTGCTGAAACTTATGGTAAAGTCGAGAATGTACAATATAGAGATTATATAACTGATATTAACAACTCTGGAAAACATTTACTCAGCGTGATAAATGACATTCTTGATTTTTCTAAAGCCTCTGCTGATAAGCTTCAAGTGGATAAAATTGAACTTGATTTAAATAAGCTTGCATCCTCAAGTATGAGGTTTGTTAAACCAAGAGCAGATGAGGCCTCAGTTCGGCTTATCGAGGATTTTCCTTCTGAGCATGTAATTATTTATGCTGATCCTAAAAGACTTAAGCAGGCATTACTTAATTTACTTTCTAATTCAGTTAAGTTCACTCCCGCAGAAGGTTCAGTTACTCTTGCCATCAGAAAAAATGCTATAAAGAAACTAGTTTTTATTTCAGTTACTGATACTGGTATTGGAATGAGCGACCAAGATATTCCAAAAGCTTTGTCTTCTTTTGGTCAGGTAGATAATAAATTAAGCAGAAAATATGAAGGAACTGGCCTTGGATTGCCATTGACAAAAAAGCTGATTGAATTGATGAATGGGAAATTCGATCTTAAGAGTACTCCTGGAAAAGGAACCACAGTTACTATTGAATTCGAGTACAGCGAAAGTATAGAGGTGTAATACCAATTTACGCAAATTCGGGAGGATAATTTCTATAATTCTTATCCGCAAGCTGAGGTAATTTACTAGACTAGCAAGTATTTTCGTATATTATGTGATCGTATATGATAAGGTAATCGACTTAAAATAATGAAAAAAAGCTTATTTTTAATATTAGTTATATTAATCGGGGGGCAGAATGCTCTAGCAGATAATGAGAGTTTTGGCCCTATAATACAGAGACAATCTAAGCAGATACAAGAACTTAAAACTAAGTTACAAGAGCTAGAGAAAACTGTTGAAGATTTGAAGCTCGACCTTAAAAGCAATGGGTTGTTAGCTAAAAAAACCGCTGGTGCTACTGTAGCCTCTCTTAGTGCTGTCGTCGGAGAAGAAGCGGCTGAAGCGATTTTGGACCCAAATGATTCGAATAGTTTCTTTGATAAGAACCAGTCAGGTGCTAAAAACTCAGGAGATAAAGCGGAATATGATTTAGCTCTAGCATCTTTGAAGGATGGAAAATTTGAAGATGCCGAGAGACAATTTGCTGACTTTATAGCTAAGTATCCATCAAGTGGATTACAAAGCAACGCAACTTTTTGGTACGCAGAAACTTTTTATCGTCGAGAAATGTTTAATAAAGCAGCTGTAAATTACTTACAAAGCTATAAGCAGTACCCAAAAGGATCGAAAGCGCCAGATTCTTTGCTTAAGTTATCTTACTCTCTCGCTAGCTTGAATAAAAAGAAAGAAGCCTGTAGTATGCTTATCAAATTGGAACAAGAATTTCCAGAAAGGCCGATAAGCTCTGTAAAAAGAGCTCAAGAAGCCAAAAATCAATTCCAATGCAAATAATAATTAAGTGAGCGCATAAGTGGCAGATATTCTTGATGAAGTTCTAAGCGACGAGAAAGACGAGAGACGACTAATGTTGTTTCGCAGCGCGCTTCCAACAATAATAATTACTACAATATTTATTGCTGTAGCTATGACTGGTTATAGCTGGTATAAAAACAAAATAGTGGAGCACAATAAGCAGCTTGGCGATATGTTTATAGAACTTGCGTCAGGTGAAGTTAGTGATACGTCGCTAATAAACAGTTCACTAGAACAATTGGTTAGCAAAGGTGAAACCCGTCAAGCTGAACTTGCGCACTTGCAGTTAATACATCGTATGATTGATAGCAATGACTTCTCGTCAGCTATGAATAGGTTAGAAAATGTGATTGCTAATAATGACTATTACGAAATTACTACTTCTTATGCTAGGCTTTTGTGGCTTGGCATTATTCTTGACCAGAAGGAATTAACTGAAGCGGTGCAGCTACAAGCTAGGAATTACTTAGATCACTTCTCAAAAGAGGATCAATTATTCTTTGCTAGTGCCACACTTTTAAAATCGTTATTTTATAAAAAAAATGGACAAAATGATCTTGCAGCGGAATATGCTAGTTCTCTTCTTAAGATGGAAAATGTATCAATAATATTAAAGGAACAAGCTTTGGCTATTCTTGCGAGTTTAAAAAATAAAAAGGTAGAAAATAAAGTATGAAAAAAATAATTTTTACGGTTTTGGTACCATTAATTCTTAGTAGTTGTGATCATATCGGAAGTACTCGTGTTAAAAATCTGATTGACCTGACACCTAAACTTGAGATGGAATCAAATGAGAAAATTATCCTGTCAGACGCAAAAAAGAATCCATTTTCAAATGAAAAAATAAAATCATATAAGATTGCTAGGCATTCTAGCATCGCACAACCAGCTATTGCAAAAAAAGTAATCTATAGTGTTGATAGCCAGGGCTATGTCTCTGCTTTCTCTCTTAAAGAAAATAAAATAATTTGGACAACAGACATTGCTAAAGGCTCACTTGATCGTAACTTTAATTCTGGTGGAATATTATATAGCGATGAAAAGCTGTTTGTTACTAATGGTTCTCGAAACCTAGTTATTCTTGATGCTAAAACTGGCGATGAACTTATTCGTAAGGAATTTCCAGATATATTGCGCGTAAAGCCAGTAATGGCGGATGATCGTATTTTATTAGTTCAGACAATAAGTAACCAACTTCTCGCTTATGATACTAAGTCTTCCAATTTAGTATGGATGCATGAGGGTGGTATTGAGACTATTTCAACTAGAAACAACGTAGCTCCAGTTATAAATAATAATTATGCACTTATCAGCTATAGTTCTGGAGAGGTGGTATATATAGATATAAAATTGGGCAAGGAAAAATGGATTTATAACCTTGCTACGGCTGGAGAGGCAGGTTTGCCTAGCTTTGACCCAGCTTTAATAGTTACAACTCCTATCATAAGTGGTAATTATGCTTATTTTGCGACAAGTAACAGTAAAGTGGTAAAAATTGATTTAGATAATGGAGTCCCAATATGGCAAAGACAAGCCGATGATGTTCAATCTATCAGTCTATTTAGTGATAATTTGTTTATCACTAACAATGCAAGACAGATAGCTTCACTTTCAACGCATAATGGAAAAGTAAAATGGATTGGTAATTTAATCTCTGAAGAAGAAAGAAAGACTAAACGGCCTCAACCAGTTATATTACAAGCTCCTTTTGTCAGTACAATAGACAACAATGGCGTTGCAGTGAATGTTGTTGCCTCTAATGGTCAACTATACCAATTTGTACAAGACCAAAACGGTCAACTACCGCTACAGCCTAAGGTAGTCAAAATTGAAAAACAAGCACGGTATCAATGGCTTTCTTGTTGCACCGGTAAACTTCACCTTATTACTGCTCGTGAGATAAAGTTTTAAGTATCAGTTCAAGCTCAAGGTTCAAAAAACAGCTCTGTCATAGCTGGCGGAGAGAGAGAGATTCGAACCCTCGATAGAGATATGATCCCTATACTCCCTTAGCAGGGGAGCGCCTTCGGCCACTCGGCCATCTCTCCAAAACCATGTTAGATATATCATTTAATTCGTTAGTTGTCCAGAATTATTTTACTGATGGAGAAAATCCTGCTATAGTCCTTCTAATGAAAAACTTTGAGTTAGTTCTTAATGCATAAATTTATCTGTTTTCTTGTTATCTCACTAGCGCTTTCTGGGTGCTATTCAATAGAAACTAGCAGTAGCTATAATCGTGGATTTACATGGGCTCGATCGCATTCTAAACCGATATATTTGAGTTTTAGAGACACAAAAACGACTCCATTTTACTTTCTATTAAATCGAGACTCAAAACAAAAAGATTATAAATTAGTCGTTCGTTGGCGTAATTCGAAAAAAGGTGACATACTTTACAATGGCCTTGATACAACGTTGAAGTTCCTAGTTGATCAATCTAAGATTTTCACTTTTAAACCGATACTGAGGCCAAAAGTTGTTGCATATAACCTTAACTCTCGAACTCATGAAGA
Source organism: Rickettsiales bacterium (assembly GCA_947505405.1). Classification (GTDB taxonomy): domain Bacteria; phylum Pseudomonadota; class Alphaproteobacteria; order Rickettsiales; family Rickettsiaceae; genus Megaera_A. The sequence continues at coordinate 546 of CANNHR010000058.1, read as the reverse complement.
AGAAGGAATTTTTTCAATTGGTGAAGAAGAATTTAGAGCAATAACTTATGCGAAATCTGTAACGGTAGAACTAACCGGCCGATATAACACAGTTGTAGGAATATTTAATCGCAGAAATACCTTTAAAGCCTTCAAAGAATTTATTGAAACTAGTTATTAGAAGTTATTGCGCGCGTGCACTCTTTTCTTGAGAGCTCCTGCGCGGTCTCGTTTCTATGACTAAAGCAAAATCCATAATTAAATATTTGAGCTTATAGATGAAATTTTTATCTAATCAAAAAACAGGAGCGCTATACGCACTCAGTTCTGGCTTTTGTTATAGCCTTCTGGGATATTTTGGTATCTCTATTATACAAGATGGATCATCGATTTCTAACATGTTATTTTGGCGATTTCTAGTATCTGCCTTATTTGCACTAATATTATTAACCCCAACTGTGTTTAAGGATTCAATTTTAGTAACTGATCTAATGAGGGTTTATCAGTACGGATTTGGTAACTAATAAGTCCTGCAAACAAGTGAGTAAATGCATTAATTGGAGACCT
>CANNHR010000057.1 GCA_947505405.1 Rickettsiales bacterium | reverse complement strand
TATCTACCAACATAGTAACCATACTGCTTGAATGGATTCCAGATACTAAGTCTCATTACGCCCTAAAGGGCTATTCGACGTAAGTTCTGGAATGACGGCTTACTCATATTTTAATGCGGTGGCCCTGTATGACAGTGTAGTTGTTTAATCAATGACCGTGTCATTAATTCCCATCATTTGAAACGGACTTATATTGATTGTTTTCTTTCTTAATTATGTCATACTTGCGTTGAGCAATGGAATCGACAAAGCCAATAGCGCCTGTTGCTCCATTGAATGGTTCCGCTGAGTTAAGTTGCTCGACAAATTTAGTTTTACTATAGTTTTGTCCAATAGAACTACTCACCAGTCTGCCGGCATCGTAAGCAAGTGTGTGCATGAATGAAATATGCTTAATACCGAGCTGGGACGAGCGAGCTGGCAAGTCAAAATTTACTATATTTAGTGAACCGGTAAATGTTGTTGTCATTGGCTCTGAAAGATTGATATCAATTCTGCTATCTCCAGCAAGAATGGCTTTTTTATCTAAGCTAAATTTCCGAGCATTATTAAGTAGTCTTTCGAGTGCTGCTTGATCGTCGGCAAGCAAGATAACGGGCCTTGTTAGGTCATAATCATTTTCATTTAAGGTGTCGACAGTATCTGAAACTAAACGCAAAGATTTTTCTAGGTCTTCCGGCGTGCTACCGTAAAATTCAAGTCTAGCAAGAGTAGATCCCCTTGAAGTAATCTTATCTTTGAGTATTTTGCTGATCGTATTAGAGTATCTCCCGGCTGGAAGTAGGGTGATATAATTTTGGTGCTTTTTCTCTAGGAAGTAATTCGTAATTTGTTCGAGTTGCCTCATTGGCGCATGACCAAAAACATAGGTTTGTTTATCAGCTAGAACCGGATTATTTGAAAGTGATATAACAATTGTTCCTTTGCCTTTGACTTTTTCTGCGACGACTTTAGTTTCTTCTGAGTAGACTGGCCCTATGATTATATCAATCCCATCTTCAAGGATTTTGTCGATAGATTTGCTTAGAGTTTCTGGGTTTGCAGAGTCATAAGTTGTGACACGAATTTTTGTTTTAGCTCCATCAGAAAGGCCAAGTTTAATCATTTGCGCGTATGCCTTTCCAAGAGCCTCTTCGGGGCCTGATAAAGGTAACACTATGGCTACATCTACACCTTTTTGATCTGTAGTATTTTTTCTTTCAGAAGATTTGTTTGTCTGGCTACAAGAGCTTATTGAAACTAGGCAAGCAAAAGAAATGATGAATTTTAAGAATTTTTGTGTTATATTACTCATAAATAATTCTCCAAATCTATGAAGACAGGTTCTAAACCAGGCCTATATATTGTTTCTACTCCAATAGGAAACTTAAATGACATAACTTTGCGTGCATTACACACATTAAAAAGTTCCGATATCATTTTTTGTGAAGATACCAGAATATCAAATAAATTACTAGTGAAACATCAGATAAAGGTTTCATTAAAAGTTTACAACGACAATAGTGATATCTCGTCAAGAAATAGTATAAAAAAGCTCATTGAGGAAGGGAAAGTAGTCAGCCTGATATCAGACGCAGGAACTCCATTGATTTCTGACCCTGGATACAAGCTTGTACGAGATTTAAAGAGTGACGGTCTATATGTAGATGTGATTCCTGGCCCCTGTGCTGCAATTGCTGCGCTTACTCTTTCTGGCTTGCCTACGGATAAATTCCATTTCACAGGCTTTCTCCCTAAAACTAAAGAAGGAAAATTGAAAATTCTTAATTCATTATCAAACTTGAAGTGTACGCTTATTTTTTATGAAACTGCACCAAGATTGCTTCAGACACTTGAAATAGCATTGAAAGTGTTAGGTAATAGGCAAGCTAATGTTGCAAGAGAAATGACGAAGTTATACCAAGAGTCTAATACTGCAAATTTATCTGAATTGATTAATCATTATACCTCTACGCCAGCAAAAGGAGAGATAGTTCTTAGTATACATGGCGAAGAGTTTTTAGCAGCATCAGTTGATGAATTACGTGAGGATATATTAGAACTACTTGCCCAAGGATTGAGCGCCAAGTCAGTCTCAGATAAGATATTTGCAACTTATAGTGAGCATTTTAGTCGCAAAGAGATCTACAGAATGACTAATGAGATGAAAGTTAGTCTTACTGGAGTTATGGGTAAATAGCGCCTATCAACCGTTTCTTAAATAATATAGATAATCTATTGGATTAGGTGATAGTTAATTTTAAGGCGAGTTTGCGCTAGCTGAAGATAACTACGTGAGCACAAGCAAGACCTGCGAAATTGACAGCATATAGTTCAATGTGATTTACTAATAGTGATAAAAAATGACTTGCAAAAAGTCTGATCCTATATATAATCCTGTTGACTTTAAAGCAACGTGGCCATGGTATGCCTAATTTGCTTACTAATACCAATTTTCCAAATTTAAACTGGACGATGGTGTGAGATCTGTGTAAATACCAATATTGATAGAGGATTTTTATGCCTAAAATGAAAACTCACTCTGGTGCTAAAAAACGCTTCAAGTTAACCGCTACTGGTAAAGTAAAAGCTGGTCAAGCGGGTAAGCAGCACTTCATGAGACGTCGTACAAAAGCCCAACTTCGTAACCTAAGAGGAACTGCAGTTCTTTGTAATCCAGATGCAAAGAGACTGAAGAAGATATTCCTCCCAAACAGTAATTAAATTAGGAGGGATATAATATGACACGTGCAAAATCAGGTTTGGTATCTAAAAATCGCCATAAGAAAATAATCAAAATGGCTAAAGGTTATAGAGGCAGGGCTAATAACTGCTTCAGAATAGCTATTGAAAAAGTTGAAAAGGCGTTGCAATACGCCTACCGTGATAGAAGAAATCGTAAGCGTGACTTCAGAGGTCTGTGGGTGCAAAGAATAAATGCAGCTGTGCGTGAGCATTGCATGGTTTACTCTACCTTTATGGGTGGAATGAAAAAAGCTGCTATTGAAATTGATCGCAAGATGCTAGCTGAGCTAGCTGTGAACAACCCAGAAGCCTTTGCTGCCATTGTAGAGCAGGTCAAAAAAGCTAGTTAGGTATATCCTGGTCTGAAACGTAACCGTTCATCACCCTGGCTGGAAAATACAAAAAACGTCATCAACTATGATTTAAAACAATAGCGCCATGAGATCCTAGGCCAAAGGCAGGCGCAAGCTTCAATCAAGTTCAGGATGACTAAATAGCTCAGGATGACTTAAAACGAAGGCAGGTGCAGCCCATCAAGTTCAGCATGACTGTGTGTGAAAGGATATACCCGGTCAAGTCCGGGGTTGCAGCTATTTTAATCATAGTTCATGAGAGTTTATTGTTTTTGCACCGGAGCTTGAACGGATAAATTCTGATATCATCAAACCTCTTATTTTTCTGGATTTATTATTAGTCATAATGTAGAATGACCAACATCAGTTTTGATTTTAGAGAATTTTTAGTAATTATTAGTTTAAACAATGCAGTTATTTCCACTTAGATTAATACCAGAATCTCCACAGTTCAATTTCTTGGCTCTGAATAAGGCTACTTATGGGATATCAATATTTTTGATAGTGTTTAGCATTGGCTGGATAAGTATATTTAAATTCAATTTTGGAATAGATTTTGTCGGTGGGATTAGTATGGAAGTTCGTGCTAGCGAAGAGCCAGATCTTGCAAAAATGAGAGAGGTGCTAGGCGCGATCGGTATTGGCGAAGTTGTGTTACAAAATTTTGGTACTTCTCGCGATTTATCGATCAGAGTGGGGGTAAGTAGCGAAGAAAATTTGATGGGAAATATCTCGCTTATAAAAAAAACTCTTGAAGAAAATTTTTCTCATAAATTTGATTATCGGAAAGTTGACTTTGTTGGTCCGCAAGTAGGGCAGCAAATGATCATGTCTGGGATAATGGCAATGGTTTTGTCTTTTATAGCAATCATGCTTTACATATGGGTCAGATTTGAGTGGCAGTTTGGTCTTGGGGTATTGATTGCATTGGTTCACGATGTGATAATTAGTCTGGGTTTTATGAGTATTACTAAATATGATTTTAATTTAAGCACGATTGCGGCAATTCTTACAATAATAGGATATTCGGTGAATGATTCGGTCGTTATATACGATAGAATTAGGGATAATTTACGTAAATTCAGCAGAAAAGGAATAGATGAGATAATCAACACGAGTATAAACGAAACTCTGTCGAGAACCACAATTACAGTACTAACTACATTGCTTGCAAATCTAGCATTGATATTGCTCGGTGGTGAAGCAATAAAAAGCTTTAGTATATTGGTATTTTTTGGAATATTTGTTGGCACATGTTCTTCGATATTTATTTCAGCACCAATTTTGACTCTATTCAATTTAAAAAACTTTAAAGAGTAATTTTATGAGAATTTCTGCAAACGACATTAAAGCCGGTAATATACTTGATTACGAAGGAGGGTTGTGGATGGTAGCCAAAAACCCTGAACATACTAAACCTGGAAAAGGTGGAGCATATGTTCAAGTCGAGATGAAAAATTTGCGTACTGGCAATAAGCTTAATCAAAGATTTAGTTCGGTAGAAAATGTTGAGAGAGCGTTTCTGGAATTTAAAGAAATGCAATTCTTGTATGTGGAAGATACCAAATTGGTGTTGATGGATCCAGAGTCATTTGAGCAGTTGATACTTGGCAAAGAAATGCTCGGTGATAAGTTACCATTTCTTACTGATGGTATGTTAGTTACTGTTGAATTCTACCAGGATAAAGCGCTGAACATAAGATTGCCTCAAACTGTGGTCGTATTCGTAGAGCAAACTGATCCTGTGATTAAAGGCTCGACAGTTACCTCTTCATATAAGCCTGCAATATTGACGAACGGGCTACGTGTGATGGTTCCTCCATATCTTGTAACTGGTGAAAAAATCGTCGTTAAGACAGAAGATTTGAGTTTTGTTGAAAGGTCGAAATAATGGAAGGAGAGGTTGGATTAGTTGTTGATGCAACAAGACAAGCATCAAAATTCCTACTTAGAGATTATTTTGAGTTAGAAAACTTACAATCTTCCACTAAGAGTGCGAATGCTTCTAATTTTAGCCAAAAATCATGCACAAAGATGTTCCATATTTTGCAAGAGCGGCTAGGTAAATATTTTAACACAGTAATTTTTGATAGTAAGGAAATAGCAACTACTCAATTTGTTGGTAAAGCAGCATTGGTCGAAGTACTTGATGGGTTTACAAATCTGACAAGATCATTACCGTTTTTTGCAATTATGGTGACGATAATATCAAACAAGAATGGTCAAATTGTTGCCGACAAATCTGTTATTAATTTTCCTGTTCTTGGAGAAATATATTGTGTAGAAAAAGGGAAGGGTGTATGGCTGGAAAGGCACTCATTTAACTTTCCAGGAGCAACACGTGTTAGGGTATCTGGAATTGAAAATATCGAAGATGCTATAGTTTCTATGAGTTTAAATTTTCTGAAAGATAATGCTGATACATTTAGTAATTTAAGAATTTTCGAGTCATACACATACTCGCTAGCACTCCTGATTTCAGGGAAAATCGATGTGATTATTGTTGAGCCAGGAGATATATCACTAATGGGTGTTGAATTGTTTATAACTGAGGCTGGGGGTGTTTTTCATAAACAAGATCGAAAAGTTATTGCCTCAAACTTCAAGCTTCATGAAAAAATAAAACATATTGTCTAGTAAAATATAGGCTATTTTGTATAATTCTTTTTCATTTTCTATTTTTAATTAGTATCATGAACTCTTAAGAGTTTTAGAAGCGGAGATGAGTAAGTGACTAAGAAATTTACAATAAATTGCGATTTTGGTGGGCAAATGTCTCCATTTGCAATATTCGTAGGCAAGCCAGAAAAAGGCCATCATGCACTTCACTTTCAAGCTGATTGGCTGTCTAAAGCTCGTGGGGGAATGATACCTGGAGAAGTAATGGAAGCAGTTACGCAGCTCCAAGAATTGGCAGAGAAAAATGGTGTAGCGCTTGAAGATCTGTGTGTTTACGCTCTTGGAACCGATAAACAGCAAGCAGAGCTTGAAGCCCTGCCAGGTGATGGTGAAGAAGGCGGTTCAGTTGCTGCCAATGTTGATGAAGAATCAGTGGAAGAATCAGAGAACGAGTTTGTAGCCAACGTGGATGAAGAACCACTTCAAGAACAAACTGAAGAACAAATTGAAGAGCCACTTCAAGAACAAACTGAAGAGAATAAAGCTAACTAGTCATTGTATCCCTGAACTTGGTTCACATGATCCAGCTGGCAAAAGAAGGTACCTGAGCGAACCAGGTATGGATACGGTATGTAAAAAAGGTGCTAGGCTGTAAGACAATCTTCAGCCTCAGCAAGTTCAGAATGACTCATAAAACTTGAAAACCTATTACTCATATTGTGCAAGGTAAAATCAACTTTTATTTCGTCTTGCCAAATGAGAATAATCATCATATTTCATTAAATTAGGTTTAGTTGGAAACTCAAGAGTATGTATATAATGTTCAAGCAGGCTAGATAAGCCCGCCTTATGGAGGAGTATTTCATCAGGCGAGAGAACTATCTCGCTTGTTTTGATATATGGACTAGAGCTGCCAATTTTCACATAAATTATAACAATTCCATTAGACTTCTTTCTAAACTCTACTATCAAAGGCAATTGCGTTGTCACTCCGGTCCTCAAATCCTCACGTGCATTAAGCACGTTGCGGTCTTCCGGTCCGTATGTTCCTAGCACTTGCTCTTTAGTAGCGAGTTTGGAAAGAAGTCTATTTTTAAATGACACCTCTGCTCCAATAGGAAACCCACCTTCGGAAGCTATAATTGCTTCAACAAGAAGCTGCGGTGATAAGCCAGATAAAACATCTTTTTTGGTTGGAAGAGAGCCTGTTTTGAAATCAAGAATAGCTAATGTACCATCGCAACCAAGCTCTATTCTATCGGCAATTGCTTTTATCGTGATATTTTTCCCCTTTATGTTAAGCGTTGTATTTCCTTGAATTTCGCTATAAATTTTAACGGCATTTTTGCGTCTGTTTTCATCAAATTTAATAAATTCATTTGCTAGTGCAGCGATCTTTATCTTCCACAATTTCTTGCTATAGTCGCCCATGTTATTACCTACAAGTACAGATTCTGCTATAGATATAATCTGTAAGGATTTATTAGCGTTGTTAGGACTATAGTTTTTAGTATATTGCTTAGCAACTAGGTGAAAGAAATTACCAAATTCGGCTAAATTAGGACGCTCATCGATTTCATCAATTTTGCGTAATTTGAGTATTTTTTTAGCATAAAAATTGTAAGGCGCCCTGATTAACGTTTCAATATCAGTGGCATATAATATATCTGGAAAGCTTGCGCTTTTTGCACTTACTTCTGGCGATTTTGGCACAATGTGTTCCAAGGCCGGTTTGGCAAATGTTGTTTTTAACGCATCACCTAAAATGTGTTTTAAGTTTAAAATAAATGGCGAGGGTAGCATTAATTTGTTTGTGCCTTGTTTTTTGGCCCTAGTGAGTAGCACTTGCTTATTCTGAATGTTCAGATAAAAATCGTACAATGCTTTGTCAAAGTCAATTTGTCTGGTATCTAAACCAATCATTATTTGCATTTTTTTGCTAAGCCAAGGATTGTTTTGAGCAATATTTGGATAATTACCTTCGTTTAGGTCTGTTATTACCGTTAGATCATAGTTGATAAATCCTGAAGAACTGGGCGGGCAGATGATGATTTGTTGTTCATGATTTGGCGAAAATAATCTGCCCCCATCAATAATTTGATGCAAAATCTCGGGAAAATCACCTATATTGTTAATTTCTAAAGTATGTTTTAGCTGAACAATTTCGGTAATTAAGGATATAGTACCCTGACTATCTTGCCAAATTGTTGGTACAAGTTTTTCAACTACTTTAATTACACTTTTAAATACCAAATCAAATTGGTTTGATCTAGTGTGAAAAGCAAGTGCATTAGCAATAGTCCTAAAATACTTTAATAATTCTTGATCCCCATCGGTTTCTAGGATAGATAAAATAGTTTCTAAATTAGACGCAAATTTATTATTTTTTCTGATTATATTTTTTAATTTTTGTGATTGAGTTGAGTTAATCATTGGATGCGCAAGGAAGGTAAAAAACCTTTTTAAATCAAAATCTCTGCATAAAAGTTCAGCCACGATTAATATTAAGGATATAGAATGCTGGTTGAAGATATTCTCACCAAATTGGTCTTTATATCCTAGTGAATATTTTTCTAAGAATAACTGGTATTGCTCTTTAGCATATTGATTATGAGCGATTAATGCAATTCTGCTTGCTGGATTCCGGCTCAATTCAGCCACGCATTTTAAAGATATATATTCTGCTTCATGTGCAATGTTTTCAAATTCAACATAGTTTATTTTATCGGTTAGATTTTTTAGATCAGATGCAGGCGGTGCTATAAATTGGCAATTGTCTAAGCTGAGCGCAGTTTTTATAAATTCGGAAGTCATCAAATTATTACCAACTACACCAGCAATGAGAAGAGCTTCTGATTTATCTTTATTCAATCTTTGAATTTCAGCTGCAAACATCAATTTTTGGTACGATGCACGAGTCATTTTTTTCATAGATTGAATTTTCGCCTGCCACTTACCAAGAGCAAAAGAAAGGAAATCATAAATCTTATACCAATGCTCAGCCTGATCAAGAAGTGGTAAGTGCTTTATGTCTTCAAGCTTTATATTATTTGCTTCTAGTTCAAAAAATAGATTTGCCAAAGATGAGCTAAGGCGAAGACTTTGTATCAAATCATAACCCAATATTTTATAGTCATAAATAGTGCTAGCTAAAGTGACTTTTTCTTCAAGACGGTTTATGCTGCCAATTTGTTCTGAGGGTATTTTGAAAATCTCTTCACTTTCAGCAACTAGTTCACTAATGGGAATGATTTTTGGCAATATACAAGTACCAAGCTTTGTTACTAATATTTTTTGCAGTTCACTGCAGGCAAGGCCGGTTGGTAAGAGAATTTTAAGTTTAGTGAAGTCATTACCTGACTTATTTATAGCAATTTGAGCTACTTCTTCAAGGAACTTAAATTTAGAGCTTGATTGAAAAACTGTCATTTAAAGTGGAGATTGGTATAACATAAAATAGCTATAATAGGCTAGCTTCACAAAAACTGCGATAATAATAGTTAAGCTCAAATTAATTCTACAAAATCCAGCGAATACAAGAATAAATTTACTAAAAAAAGGGACGAAGCTAAGAGCTAAAAGTAAAAACAAATATCTGGAACGACGAATTTGTTCTATTTTGTTTTGTGACGACATCACTTCTTCAGTTACCAAAGGTGCCAATACTTTATGACATATTATACCAAGCAGGTAATTTATACATGAGGCAATAGAAAATGAGACCGCGGCAACCACGATAATTATGTACGGATTATATGAATTAAAAATTTTCATCGAATGAATAACAAGCTCCGAAGACGGATTAATAGCAAGGTTGCTTACTAAGGTATCAGTGAAAAGTAATAAGTATATTTCGGTAAGATTCATATGTAGTAAAATGCATTTCACATACTGTCATGCTGAATTTTTCAGCAGTTCTCTTTGTTTTGTGAGGTCCTAGGCCAAGAGGCGGGTCTTCGCCAAGTCAAGCTCAGCATGACCACTGTTGCTATTTAGAATACATAATATATCAAAATATAGCAATGTATCCTATGATTTTTAGTGGTTTAAACAGCTAAATTACAGGGTCACCGCATTAAAATAGCGTCATCCCAGAAGTTAGATACGCAAGTGCTTTAGCACTTAGCGGATCTTACTATCTGGGATCTATCTACCAACATAGTAACCATACTGCTTGAATGGATTCCAG
>CANNHR010000056.1 GCA_947505405.1 Rickettsiales bacterium | reverse complement strand
AAGCAGTATGGTTACTATGTTGGTAGATAGATCCCAGATAGTAAGATCCGCTAAGTGCTAAAGCACTTGCGTATCTAACTTCTGGGATGACGCTATTTTAATGCGGTGACCCTGTTATATTTTAGAACGAGGGGGTGAATATCTCAATGATATTTCCTTTGTGATTTTTGAGCTCTTTCCAGCTATGTATGGATGGAAAATCAATTACTATCACTCTAGCGGGAGGCATGGAGGAATGACTTAAGGATTCAAATTCCTTAGAGTCATTGGCAGCAATTTTAAGCGACATGTTGTATATTAAAGGGTTGTGACCGATTACTAAGATATGTTTATTTGTGTTGTCTTGTTCAGATAATAGTTTGATCACATCCTCTTGAGTTCCATTGTAAAGTTCTGTTACTACTTCAATCTCTGACACTGTCACTTTTTCTTGAATAATATTTGCTGTTTGCATGGTTCTTTTTACATAGGACACAACTATTTTATCAATCTGATGTAGGTGTAAAAAATTGGCTGCTTCCATAGCTTCTGCTTTTCCTTGGTCTGTAAGCATACGTTCGAAGTCTCGCTTTTCTGGAGATTGTTCGGTATGTGCATGGCGCATTAGCAATAATTTCATATAGTTTCTTAACTTGAAGTAGGGATGTCAATTTTGCAAGTCTCGGCTGTGCTCACGTATTCATATACGCTGTGCAGCCTCGCTCTGAAATTAACTATCCCTACTTCAAGTTAATTTACTATAGTAATTTATAAAAAATAATAAACTAAAATACTTTTTTACACTTGATGTCGTAGCTTATACTTTCTTGGATAAATAAATTGCTATATTGCACATTGTCTTTACTATTTTTGATAGAGCATTATGAAGTAAAGCATTCTTACTATCATTCTTGATAGCAATTTCGATATGCTCTGCTTCTTCTTGCTTAAATTGTTTAATTTTCATGAGTAACTGCTTATTATGACCATTACTTTTCAAATACTCAATTTGTTCTTGGTAATGATTCACTATTACTTCTTCAACAGACTCTGTCACAAGCATAGAGGTTCTTGGTCCAGCTATAGCACTCAAAGCGCCGAGTCCATAACCTAGAGCACTCCATAATGGCAGCAGAAAAGTTGGTTTTGATCGACCATTCTTGATTTCCTTTTCAAAATATTCTAAATGCTTTAACTCTTGCTCAAGCATATGTTGTATAATGCTTCTATCACTGACACTTTTAGTAAAGGCAAGCTGACCCTGATAAATTCGCTGAGCCCCAAATTCGCCTGCATGATTTACCATGAGGATTTCTTTAATTTTGTTCTTATCATTAAAGTACGGTTTAGGCATTATGTTTTGATGACTTTCTGACCATAGATAACATTGTAAGTAAAAATACATTTAAAAGCAAATTCCATTCGGTCATAGATAAGCCAAAAATTACCAAAGCTGGTTTGTTGCACAAGGCAATCTGTTTGTGATATAGCATTTCTTTAAAGTCTGCTACGGAAATATTGTCGCTAACAGAGACCAGTGGTTTACAAAAACTGGATAGTTCAAATATTCCGCGCTCAATACCCGTATGATAGCTAGCAATTAATATAGCGACAATTATTACAGTAATGTAGTATTTACGATAACTACATTGGCTTGATAGACCAATTAACCCCACCATAATGAAAATCAAATAAGGAAATCTTTGGTAAATACATAGTGGGCATGGAGCGAGCAAAAAGATATATTCAGCTAAGTAAGCTGCGAGCAAGCTTATGACCGCAATGGAGATCATGATAATATGAGCGTTCTTAAGACTTATTGACATGAATCGATTATAATAATATTGTAACTACGAATAAATATCTCTCATCCTAAACCCACAATATAAATATGACAATAAATTTCAATGATTTATTAAATTCAAATGCATGGCCGTTTATAGAGGCAAAAAGAATTTATGACCATATAGGGGGTAAAGCTCCTGAAAAAGGCTATGTGCTTTTCGAAACTGGATATGGCCCATCTGGCCTTCCTCATATCGGAACATTTGCTGAAGTAAGCAGAACCACAATGGTTAGAGAGGCTTTTAAGCAGATATGTGATATTCCTACTAAGCTTATATGTTTTTCTGATGATATGGATGGTTTGCGCAAGGTTCCTGGAAATATTCCAAACGGAGAAATGATAGCACCGTATTTAGGCAAACCCCTAACTGCAATTCCAGATCCGTTTGGTGAGAAAGAGAGCTTTGGGCATTATATGAACGCGAAACTAAGATCGTTTTTAGATCGTTTTGGATTTGATTATATTTTTTACAGCGCAACTGAGTGTTATAAGGCTGGAATGTTTGATCATATGATGCTCAAAACTATGGATAAGTATGATGAAATCATGAGGTTAATGTTGCCAACTTTCAGAGAAGAACGGCAAAAAACTTACTCACCCTTTATGCCTATTTGCCCAAAGACTGGCGTGGTATTGCAAGCTCCAATTGAAAAAGTAGACAGAGAAAGGCAAAGCGTATCCTATAGAGATGAATCAGGTAATCTTGTAGAAGTATTGGTTACCGGTGGGCATTGTAAATTGCAATGGAAGCCAGATTTTGGTATGCGCTGGGCGGCACTTAATGTGGATTATGAAATGTATGGTAAAGATCATAAGCCAAATGCTGAGTTGTATAGTGGGATTTGCCGTATTTTGGGGGGTACCGTGCCTATCCAGTTTTTCTATGAGCTGTTCTTAGACGAAGATGGGAGTAAAATCTCTAAATCAAAAGGTAACAGCATAAGTGTGGACGAGTGGATACAGTATGCTCCGCTTGAGAGCATAAGTTTATTTATGTACCAATCGCCAGCCAGAGCCAAGCGTCTGTATTTCGATGTGATACCAAAATGCGTTGATGAGTATTTAACCTTTAATAAAAAATACCATGAAGAAGAGGACATTAAGCAAAAGCTAACTAATCCTGCGTTTCATATTCACCACGCTAATGTACCAAAAATTGAAACATATGGTATAAGTTTTGGGTTGTTGCTTAATTTAGCTTCGGTTTGTAATCCTGATGACAAAAATGTGTTGTGGGGATTTATTTCTAAATACGCGCCTAAAGCGACTCGGGAAAATGCGCCGTACCTGGATCATATGACAGGCTTTGCGGTTACTTATTACAACGACTTTGTCAAAAGTACAAAAGAATATCATAAGCCAAACAGTAAGCAAAAAGCCCTGCTTGAGAAGATTGTTGTGATGTTATCAAGTTTGGATGAGTCAGAATCAGGAGAAGAAATCCAAAACAAAATCTATGCTATTGGCACAGAGGCAGGATATGAGAACTTGCGTGATTTTTTCAAAGAGCTCTATCAAATTTTGCTCGGCCAAACTCAAGGTCCAAGACTTGGTTCATTCTTCAAACTTTATGGTATCAAAGAAACTATTAAGCTAATTGAAACAACTATAAAATGAGAAAATACCCATTTAACAAGTTAATTCGCAGCAAACTACCAGCACGGATGATGGAAGAAGGTGTAGTTGTCAATGCCCAAAAGCTTGAGATGCAAGAGTATATAGCTCAGCTAAAACAGAAAATTGTCGAGGAAGCGATTGAGGTTTCCCAGGCAAGATCGTCCGAAGAGTTGATAACAGAACTTGCCGATGTTTTAGAAGTAATTTATGCACTTGCTGAGTCTACAAATATTTCACAAGAAGAAATTGAGCAAGCAAGAATAGAGAAAAGAGAGATAAATGGATATTTTAAGCCAGATAATTATGTCCACTACATACAAGTCGACTCTGATAATCATAAGGTGATTGAGTACTTGGAAAATAAGAATAGACCATACAAATTTACTAAGGAGGTGTAAAAAGGGTAAAGTCTATAAATATTAGGAATGAGTTCTAAGAAGTCTATTAAAATTCCTCTAGTATTTTGAGCAAAAAAATGTAAAAGCTAGGGGAAAATAGAGCTATTGTAAATCTATTTTATATATTTTTGATTTTTGCCAAAGGCCGCTTTGCGAAGCAAAATAACTTTTTACACAAGACTAAGGAAAGATTTTTTACTAAAATACCATCTTCTCTAGCAATGAGTTTGCCCCAAGGCGGTCTCTTAGTGCATCAAAATTGATAATATCAGAGTCTTGATCTTGAGCAGCGCATGAGAAAATATAGCCTAGTTCATCATCAATTTTTTGGATACATTGACCACAAATTCCTTTCATCATGCATTGCATCGGCGAGTTAAGGCTACATATCATTTCAACATTGCCAAATAATTCTAATTTTCTCTTTGCAACTGCTTGCATCATTCGGTCTGATCCGATACAAATGACATGCTCTATTTTATCTAAAACGCCAATAGTTTTGGCATATTTAATGGCATCGATAATATTACCTTTTATGCCAAAATCCTGGTCTCGTGATTTGCTTAAACGTTCTTCTTGGCAAGCCCAAAATACTTGATGGGCAATGTGCTCTATTTTTTCATGGTAAAATCGATCTTGCAGTTTTTTGTAACCAGCAAAATATGTAATAGTGCAATTATTTGCTCTCAAGGCTTGACCAATTGCCAGCAGTACTGCATTACCAAGGCCTCCTCCGACTAGAGCAACGTTCTTGTTCTTTACAATTTTTGTAGGAGCTCCAGTTGGTCCCATGAGGATAATTTTATCCCCAGCCATAAGGTTGCGGCATAGCTTGCTCGATGCACCCATTTCAAGCACAATGAGTGATATAGTATTTTTTTGTCGATCAACATATGCTCCAGTTAGGGCAAGTGGTTCCATAAGTTTGCTGATATCAGTTGAGTAATTTTGTAGTTTGAAAAACTGTCCTGGTTTGAAATTTTGTGCAAGCAAAGGTGAGTGTACTATTACTTCAACAATATCTTCGGATAATATATTGACGTTGACGACAGTACTCTGCAAATCTTTGTGAAGGTCAGTCCAATTCTTGGGTTTGCGTAATAACATCTCTTGGGTAATTGCCTTATAACCATTTTTAGCACTTGCAAGAGCACGCACGACGCTGCCAGTGTACTTATTGTTACAATCCCCAAAATAGCTAATATTATCACCCTTATCAATATCTTGAAATTCGTTATTATCTGTACCAATTGCAATGAGAACTGATTTGGCTGGAATTTCTGCTCCGTTAGTAAATTTTACCAGCTTGGAATAGCCGAATTCATCAGTGCATATTTCTTTTGGTGAAATATTATCCTCAAATTTTATACCCAAGGCTAGTGCATGCTCTATTTCCTCATGGTTTAATTTATATGCTGGTGATTCTTTGAGTGATTTACGATAACAAACAGTAACACCACCTAGGCCTTGCATTATTTTTAATTTTTCTTCATCATCAAGTGCACGTCTAAATAACTTTGCATGCTCAATAAGTTCCTTGGCAATATGTATATCTTCTTTGCTTAAATTTTTCTCGAGAGTCTCTGATTTTTCCCAATTTACTAAAAAGTTTTCTACCATAATTGGATAATAATGCATGAGCTCAGTTGCGCTATCAATGGCAGTTAACCCGCAGCCGATAACAACAAATGGCGCGCGTATCAGTAAATTTGCGTTGCTTGCCTTATGGTAAGGAGCGCCTTGCTGAAGATTCATCAGAAAATCTGCAGCGCTGCGAACTCCTTTGGCAAAATAACCTGGTAGATTGTCATAGCGTGGTCTGCCTGCGCCTAAGCATAATGCGATATGATCAAACCCATAGGCGAAAGCTTGTTTTGTTGTAATGTTGCTACCGAGCCTGATGCCGCCATACATATTAAAATTTTCTCGCCTTTCTAGAATAAGTCTCAGGAGGCTTAAGTTATTCTTATCCCACCGATTAGTAATGCCGTATTCCATTACCCCGCCAAATCCTTGAGGTAATTTGGATGATAGAGGTACCATCACCTCTTGCCAGTTCTTTATGGGCTTTTTTATATCAAAATGAAGAGGCGATATTTTAAGCCCATCGATGGCCGTTACTTTATGTCCTTCATTCAGCAAATAGTGCGATAAGGCAAAGCCAGCCGGACCCATCCCTGTAACTAGTACATTATAGCCAGTTAAAGCACGTGGAAGTGGAGCATCAATATTAAGTGGATTCCATTTGGTAAGAAGCAGATAAATCTCAGCACCCCAAGGTAAGCCTAGCACTTGCTCGAGAATATTTGACTCAACGAGCGGAATGTTTACAGGATCTTGTTTTTGATAGATACAACTTTTCATACAATCATTGCAAATACGGTGACCTGTGGCAGCAACTAACGGATTATCAATGATAATCATTGATAGAGCCGCAATACTGAATCCCTGACTTTTTAGCAGATTCATTTCAGAGATTTTTTGCTTTAAAGGACAGCCAGGTTTTTCAATTTCTAGCCCCTTTGAACAGGAATCTTTTTTCTGCTTGTGGCAATATATGCAGTATTTAGCCATAGCATATGCCTTATCAAGAGAACTAGAGTGATCACGATAGTCAAAACCTAAATAAATATCTCTACTCATTTGATCTATTTTATGCTCACTAATGCGATTATTTTCATCAACTGGCCTTGGTATGTCAAACAAAGCTAAAGAGCTACCCAGCGAAACCATGAATGCACAATATTGCGCGGCTATATTCAGTTCATTGTGGTAAGTATCTGGATTTTTTTGCCATTCGATAATGAATTGAGCAATCAATTGCTCAGTAATACCAGGTCTCGCAATTAATTGGTGATCTGGTACATTAGTAATTAGTTGTATTAAATTCTCAGTAATTTGTTTAAAATCAAGTTCAGCAAGCCTTTCTTTTGGGTATTTCTTGACTGCATATCGTTGAATAAATTTCCGCCTACATTCATAAATCTGATCAAATTTCTCATGTTCTTTCTTTAAAGCCAAATTTTCGGCTGAGATATTAAAAAGCTCTGCAATAAAATCATCGACAAAAGGAGCTAACTGCAATAGGAATTCAGAATGCTTAATTGGGTCAATAGCTTCACATCCTGTTGATCGATAGTGTTCAAGTTGATGAGATAAGGCATGATCTTGGTCTTGCATCCATTGCAAAAAACTCTCATCAAGTTTTTTAAGTTCAGATAGAGAGTTTAGGTCTTCAAATGCAAAGCCAAAATTTAAACGCATTATATTGTCTATAGAGACGAATCTATCCACTCTTTAATTGAATTTTTTGGAAGAGCTCCTACTTTTGTGGCAATTTGTTTTCCATCTTTGAATATCATCATAGTTGGAATGCTGCGAATACCAAGAGATGATGGGGCTTTTGGATTTTCATCAATATTCATCTTGACGATTTTTATTTTATTTTTCATTTCAACAGATAGTTGTTCAATTATAGGGCCAAGCATTTTGCATGGTCCGCACCATTCTGCCCAGAAATCTATCAACACAGGTTCTTTCGCATTAGTTACTTCTTGCTCAAATTCACTATCAGTAATTTCTTTTATCATGGTCATCATCTCTTGTTTACGTTACAAAGCTTTGCACCAAACTTCCAGCTAGTAAATACCAGCCATCTATAAGTACAAAGAAAATTATTTTAAATGGAAGTGCAACCATTACAGGAGGCATCATCATCATACCCATCGCCATCAAAATTGATGCAACTACAATATCGATAATCAAAAACGGCAAGAATATTAAAAAACCTATTTCAAAACCACGTTTTAATTCACTAATCATAAAAGATGGAATAATAACTCGTAATGGCAAATCCTGTAGTTCTTTGGGAGCATCCACTTTGGCAATAGATATAAACAGATCTAGATCTTTTGGCCGAGTATTTGATACCATGAATTTTTTAAATGGCCCGGTAATTAAAGGAAATGCTTCAGCCTCTGTCATTGTTTCTTCGAGCATTGGTTTTACGCCATTCTCATAAGATTCGGTTAGCGTTGGTGTCATGATAAAGAAAGTTAAAAACAAAGCTAGGCTTATTAATACCTGATTTGGGGGGGATTGCTGAAGACCAAGCGCAGTTCGAACAATCGAAAGCACAATCGATATTCGAACAAACGATGTGACCATTATCAATATCGAAGGAGCAAGACCAAGTACCGTAAGCAACATAAAAAGCTGCATCAGCCTGCTGGTCATTGAACTGCTGCCGAGTAAGTGCTCTATTTCTGAGGCAAGAGAGTCATCAGCACAAGCAATTGTTGGAAGCAAAACAAGTATAATGCCAAGAGTCAGGGTATATAAGAAGTCTATTGTGCGTATTTTATTCATTCTTCCTTAGTCACGCTATACTTATCAATTAAAAAAGAGTTCTGTTTGCTAACAGCGATAATATAATGAACCCCAGTAGTATTGCTGATATTAACAATCTTGGTTCCCTCATCAATATACACTATATTTTCAATTTTTAAACAACCCGTTTTACCCGCGGATTTTGCTCCTGCGCCAAACTTCGTGTATTTCTGAACAACTTTTAGTACTATATACATAGAACCAAGAACTATTCCAAGTGCAAATAATGCTTTAAAAATAATTTCTAATTCCATTATTTAGTAGTGCTTTTATAGTTGGCATTTTTGACGTAGCGATTCAATTGTTTATGTTTGGTCAATGCCGCAGAACTCATCGCCTTTAATTCACTTTTTCGTATTGCAAAGAGCTCTCTCAAATGATGCATTTTATCTTTAATTTGAGTCAGTTGTTTTGCATCAAAGCCGCTAGTTACTACCGCAGCTCCAAAATTTTCAAAAAATTTGATAAGGTTAGGATCGCTTGGATCTTTTGCAAAGCCCGCTTCAAATTCATCAAATTTAGTCATTACCTCTGTCCAAGTGAATGTTTTTTTGTTCATAAGCGTCGCATTCTATTTTGTTTCTTTTTAGCTTCTTGCTCGTATATGTAAGTAAAGATTTCAGCCACAACTGAATATACCTCAAGTGGTATGTATTCATCAATATCCAGAATAGACAAAATCTCAACAAGATTGGCGTCTTTGTGCATAGGAACGTTATTCTCTCGAGCAATTTGGACTATTTTCTCAGCAATAGCTCCTTTGCCAGCTGCTAGTACTTTTGGCGCAGCATCTTTCTTTTTATCGAAGCCAAGAGCAACTGCCTTTTGATTTTTCTGAAAATTATTGTAATGATACATCTATAAACTATTTAAACTACATCAAAATAATATGCGCAAAAAAATTGCAGAGCTTATTTCAACGGTATTTTTCATTGGCAAGATCAAATATGCTCCAGGCACGTTTGGGTCGCTACCCGCGTTCCCACTATGCTATATGATAATGTATTTTACGCTAAATAACAAAATTGTTTTTCCAATTGAAGGTTTTAACTTTCAAGAGCAGCAAATAATAGCATTATTTGTGATAGAGTTGCTTGTAATTATTGCCCTATTTATTTTGGGTATATATTTTACCTCGATATATATTGAGGATATGGCAGAAAAAGATCCTAAAGAAGTAGTAATTGACGAAGTAGTTGGTCAGATGCTTACTATTATACTATGTTCCTTTTCGGTTGTCCTTACTTACGCAACTTCATTGCCGGAACATTTTAATGCTATGTATATCGATATAGCTTTTTTGTTTGTATTACCATTTATTTTATTTAGACTGTTTGATGCTCTAAAGCCATGGCCAATCAATTGGCTTGATAAAAATATAAAGGGAGCAATGGGCGTTATGGTTGATGATATTGCTGCAGCAATATTTGCAAGCGTAGTGCAGTATGTGTTAGTATTCTTCATATTAGATTTTTACCCTCTCTAATTACTAGGCTAGTTTAAGCAAATGGAATTTAAATGGCGTGTGCCCGGAGCCTATATAGTCCTTCCCGTCAGAACTCTTACACGTGAATAAATAAAAGGGATACGAGATAAAACTTTATTGTAAGATCCATAAGAAAACGACGATATATGTACAAAAATATTATGGAATTGCTGAGAATGTTTTTGCATAAA
>CANNHR010000055.1 GCA_947505405.1 Rickettsiales bacterium | reverse complement strand
CTATGGAGATTTGCAGTAAAAAGTCATCCTGAATTTAATTCAGGATGACTAGTTTTTACCCGAGATCCTAGGCCAAAGGCAGGCGTAGCCCCATCAAGCTCAGGATGACCGCATGTTCTTCTTAGCTTTTTTTACTAGAGCGTGTTCGAGTACTTGATCAATATTGGCAACGGGAATAATTTCTATATTATCTTTAATATTAGAGGAAATGTCTTTTAAATCTTTTACATTTTCTTCTGGAATAAGAACGGTTTTAATCCCGCCTCTGACTGCGGCAAGAAGTTTTTCTTTTAATCCGCCGATAGGTAATACTTTACCGCGCAAAGTTATTTCTCCAGTCATTGCTACATTTCTATTAACAGGGGTTCTTGTCATTAGTGACACCAATGTTGTGTAAATTGCAATCCCAGCTGAAGGTCCATCTTTTGGTGTTGCTCCCTCAGGTACATGAAGATGTATATCAAATTCTTTGTACTCGCTTTCCTTTAATCCCAAGCCTTTAGCTTTTGAAAGGAAGCAACTATAAGCAGCTTCTGCAGATTCTTTCATTACTTCGCCAAGTTTACCAGTTGATTTAATTCCTCCTTTGCCTTTGAAACATGCAGCTTCAATACTTAATAAATCGCCTCCAACTTCAGTATAAGCAAGGCCAGTCGTGGTACCGATCTGATCTTCTTTTTCTGCGAGACCAAAGCGATATTTTTTTACACCGAGATATTCTTCTAGGTCTTTGGGGGTGACTGTTACACTTTTTATATCTTTGTTCTTAAGAATTCTCGTCAGTACTTTTCTAGCAATAGCCCCAATCTCACGCTCAAGAGATCTGACACCAGATTCTTTAGTATAATATCTAATCAATTCTAAAATAGTGTCATCAGGTATAGTTAACTCATGAGGCCTAATGCCATGCATCTGTAGTTGCTTAGTAACAAGGTGATTCTTTGCTATTTGCAGTTTTTCTTCCTCAATATAACCAGCAATATTAATTATTTCCATACGATCAAGTAGGGCACGTGGTAGGTCATATGAGTTTGCAGTTGCAATGAATATAATGTTTGAAAGATCATATTCAACCTCTAAATAATGATCGACAAAATGTGAATTTTGTTCTGGGTCTAGCACTTCAAGCAAAGCTGATGCTGGATCTCCCCTAAAATCAGCGCTCATTTTGTCTATTTCGTCTAGCAACATAACGGGATTATCAACCTTTGCTTTTTTTATCAAGGTAATTATTTTGCCTGGCATGGAGCCAAGGTAAGTTTTCCTATGTCCTCTAATTTCTGCCTCGTCTCTGACACCGCCCAGAGCAAATTTGGTATATTTCCTGTCCATTGCTTCAGCAATAGATTTTACAAGTGAGGTCTTTCCAACACCTGGAGGGCCAATAAGGCACAAAATAGGGCCTCTTATTTTGCGTGATCTCTTCAAAACTGAAAGATACTCTACAATTCGTTCTTTGACTTTTTTTAGTCCGTAATGGTCGCGATCGAGAATTTCCTCAGTTTTGCTAATTTTAATATGGCTTTTATCTCGCTTTCCCCATGGTAATGAAAGTAGTGTATCAAGATAGTTCCGAACGACCGAAGATTCAGCTGACATCTGATTCATCATCTTAAGCTTTTTGAGCTCAGCTGTTGCCTTTTCTTTTGCTTCAGAAGAAAGCTTCAGTTTTTTTACTTTCTTCTCTAAATCAAAAAAATCAGACTTATCGTTGCTGCCATCCATTTCTTGTTGAATGGCTTTCATTTGTTCGTTTAAATAAAATTCTCTTTGAGTTTTTTCAATTTGTTTTTTTACTCTTTGTTGGACTATCTGTTCTGTATCCATCTGAGCATTTTCAGATGTAATAATCTCAAGTAATAGTTCAGCGCGTTTTTGAATATCTGTTTGCTCAAGGAGAGATTGTTTAAGATCAATTCTTGAGGTTAGGTGCGAAGCTATAATATTAGTGATATAACTTGGATTTCTTTGTTCGGTAAGAATATTTAATATTTCCAAATTAATTTTTTTGTTTGCTCTTGCGTATTCCTTAAAAGACTCAATAACAGCTATAGTGATATCATTTAGTGCCTCCAGATCAGCTACTTCTTTATCTGGGTTGATGGTGTACTCAGAGACAAACATATCATCACCAGTGATATTCGTAAGCTTAACTCGGTTTATTGCTTCTATAAGTATTTTAGCATTATTATTTGGTAATTTTACTGTTTGAATAATTTTAGCTAGTACACCGATTCGGAATAGGTCATGGCTCCCCGGTTCTTCGAGATCTTGCTTTTTTTGAGTTGTTAGAAGTATATGCTGACCATCATCAATTCTCTTCGCAGCAAGCAGTGCATTAAGTGACTTCTCTCTACCAATAAAGATAGGTGCAATAGTTCCGGGAAATATTATTACATCACGAAGTATTAATAGTGGAAGAGTCTTTTTTTCAAGTGCTATCACTTATGCAAACCTATTATAAATTTTTCTGTATAGCTTAGCCAGTTTAATTCTGGCACATCAATTTTGTAAAGACTTAGCTGTGCTCAAGTATTTATATACAGCTAGCGCAAGCTCGCTTTGAAATTAACGTACCAAAATTAAACTGGCTTTGCTATATTATACCGCCCATTGGCTATATAATGTCTGAACCTAATGTTTTCAAGAGATATAGTAAATTGATTAGTATTTGCGCAGTTAGCTGTCGCTCACCTAATTCCCATATAACCTGAGTTTGACATAAGAAATATATCATATTTAAGTGTATTCTTGCTGCAAATTAATCATTTTTGTCAAGATAGGGGTAGCTATTTTTCTAAAAATAAGCTAATTTTCGCTAAAAATATTCACTAAATCTAATATATTTCTTATATCAAACTCATTGTATAAAAATATGAACAATTCAGCCCAAATTACACCGGACGTTGTAAAAGCTTACACGAGGATTAAGCCATATATCCATAAAACACCATTGTTGCATTCAAATTTATTGAACGAAATGCTTAATAGTAAAATTTATTTTAAAATGGATGCAGTACAAAAGACTGGCGCTTTTAAGATTCGTGGTGTGCTAAATCACCTCTTGGTGCTTAAAGAAAAAGGCAAAATGCCTAGGAAAATTGTCGCTTATAGTACTGGAAATCATGCTCTTGCTATGTCATATGCTGCTAAATTGTTTGGAATTAAAGCAAGAGTTTATTTGCCCCAAAATGTTTCTCCCATAAAAAAGCGAATAGCACAATATTATGGTGCCCAGGTGGTTGAGGTGGCTACAAGGCAACAAGCTGAAGACGCAGCAGCAGAGGATGGGAAGCAAGATTTTTACTACCTGCATCCTTCAGATGATGATGAAAGCATCGCTGGTGCTGGTACTATGTGTTACGAAGCTCTTTTGGAGCTAGAAGAAATGGGTGAAAAAACAGATGCAATTTTTGGCCCCTGTGGCGGAGGAGGACTGCTTGCTGGTAGTTATTTGGCAAAAGAACTAGTACGGCCAAGCGCTGAATTACATGGTGTTGAACCGATGATCGCCAATGATGCACATCAATCTCTAAACAGTAGTGAGATATTTCGATTCACTCATTCGCCCGAAACAATTGCTGATGGCTTGCGTGCACTTTCGGTATCTTCAAGAACACTCAAATATCTAAGGAATCTTGATGAGTTCCATCTAGTAGACGAAGAATCTATTCGCTATTGGACAGCATGGTTAATTCAAATGATGAAAATAACATGCGAACCATCATCTGCAATAAGTATGGCCGCTGCACATTCCTGGCTACAACATCAGCCACATAATAAAGTTATACTAATTCTGATCACGGGGGGGAATGTAGATCCAGAGTTTTACCAGGAGCTTAGCACTCTAGATCTCTTTTTATCTGCTTGAATTTGAGATTTGTGAAATCCAGGCCCGTCGTTCTTCGGACTCCTCTGGATGACGATTACTTGTAAAGCCGTCATACTGCGCTTCCTCGCCATAACGAGTTTTTACAAAAAACACTATTGATGAATTATCTATAACGCTAGTTTTGGATAACGAAACACGCGTTATTTTGTCGCTTTTTTGCTGTAAAAAACACATTTTTCTCAAAATAGGGTAAGCTATTTTATCAAAAAACGTATATTTTTCGCTAAAAAACTGCCTAAAATTGCGCATCTCTCTTATCCAAAACTAGCGTTATACTTATTTAGCAATGCCACTTCCTCTATAGAGTGGCAGATAAGTTGGAGGTCTCCTGCCCTGGATAGGCTGTGATTCCCATCTTTGATTAACTTTATCACTACATTGTCACATTTGATTTTTTCTGCCGCGCGCGTTGAAATGGTATAAGGTACATCAATATCCTGCATTCCATGGATCAAATGCACCGGACATGTAATATCTACCTTGGTGCGATTAAGCAGCAAATGTTGCCTTGCATCTTTAATTAAGTTAAGGCTAATTGGATATTTTCGGGAGCAAATGGGATACGTTCCGCCAACCTCACAAACACCATTTTTTTCTAGTTTGTTTCTTTGCTCAAGATCAAGACCGTTCCATATGAGTTCTTCAGTAAAATCAAAAGCCGCGGAAATTGTAATTATACCAGCAATTCTTTCTGGTATAGACATTCCAGCTAAAACAGAAATCCAGGCTCCAAGACTTGAACCAACCAAGATCACTGGCGTAGTTGTTAGGTGCTTAATTACAAGTAATAGGCCTTCAAGCCATTGGCTGATAGTTTGATCAATGAATTTACCAGACGAGTCACCATGGCCGTAACTATCATATCTAATAAAGCTGTAATCCTTCTCTTTGCAATAGTTCTCAACAAACAAAGCTTTGTCTCCATTCATGTTAGACATAAATCCGTGATGAAATATCACACAAGGTGCTTTCTTTTTGGAGACAAAATGGTTATGATAAGCGATTGACTTGTCGTTGTTGAAATGTAAAATATTCATCGATCGATAGTTATTATCATATTATTTATATGGGTATAGAAAAAAAATATCATAAAAAAACTATTTTGCAAGTTGTGCCTGCCCTAATTTCTGGTGGAGTTGAACGTGGCACTCTTGAAATAGCAAAAAAGATCGTTGAATCAGGTAATATTTCCATCGTGATTTCCGCAGGAGGCTCGCTTGTTCACTCTCTAGAGCAAGATGGCTCTACTCATATCAAAATGAATGTAGCAAGTAAAAATCCAATTACTATTTGGAGCAATGCTGGTAAAATTGCCAATATTATTCGCAATTTTAAGGTAGATATTGTGCATGCCAGATCACGAGCGCCAGCTTGGAGTTGTTATTTTGCTGCAAAAGCAACCGGCATAAAGCTAATAACAACTTTTCATGGTATTTATAACTTCAAAACTAGCATAAAAAAGTACTACAACAGTGTTATGACACAAGGAGTCAAAGTTATTGCTGTATCAAATTTTGTTAAAAAACATATTATAGAAAATTACAAGATAGATAAAAATAAAATTCATGTTATTCACCGCGGAGTAAACCATGAAGAATTTTCAAAGGAAAAACTTTCTGACGAATTGTTAAAGAAATTCAGAGAAAAATACAATGTACCAACAAATGCTCCAGTATTATTACTTCCCTCACGAATGACAAGATGGAAGGGGCATCTTGTTTTAATAGAGGCACTAGAAAAGATTAAACATTTGAATTTCTATTGTATTATAGCGGGTGACTTAGCCAAGCACCCTAGTTTTGTAAGTGAAATTCATAAGAAAATTCAAGAGTATAAGATTCAAAATCGTGTTCAACTATTTGGGAATGAACCAAATATGATTGGCCTGTACGGTATTGCAGATATAGTACTCTCAACCTCTATTGAACCGGAGGCTTTTGGTCGAACAATCATCGAAGCTCAGTCTATGGAAAAACTGGTTGTAGCAACAAATATTGGTGGGGCATGTGAAACTGTCCAAGATGGTGTAACTGGTTTCCATGTTAAAGCTGGGGATAGTGATGATCTGGCTAAGAGAATTGAACATTGCTTGGCAATAATCGGCTCAGATGCAGCAAAAAAAATTACCTCAAATGCCCGCAAAACTGTTGCTACTAATTTCTCTCTTGACCTAATGCTTAAAAATACACTTTCAATATATAATGAAATAGATTAGGTCAATTAATTGGTGTAGTGGGTAAATTTATATTATTTGACATAATATAAATTATTGTGGTAGAAGTTCATGTCGTTAGGCTTTGTTAACAGTGCCTAGGCCTCTGTGGTGGAATTGGTAGACACGACAGATTCAAAATCTGTTGCCCCTAGGGTGTGCCGGTTCGAGTCCGGCCAGAGGTACCAATCTTCAATTTTGTTGCATTTTACGAACATGTCAAACGGTGAACGCAAGGTGTAGACTAGCTTACAGCCGTTTAGTGCTAGGTTCAACAATACCAAGTTGAACCTTTAAAGGTATCACCTGCTCTAGAAGCCAGTTCTAATATGCTAATCAAGCGTTTTGAGAAATTATCGTCCGCTTCGTTGTAATTTTCTATATCTTTGACGATTTCATCTCTCCTATCAGTCAATTGTTTGCGTTTTGTTTCCATTTCATCTTTATCAATTAAACCGTCTAAATACATTTCTACCAATCGATCCAGATGATTTTTACCTTTGATATTGCAAGGCAACTGCATCTGGCTAACAGGAATTTATAGATAGATATTAGTGCAATCATTTATTGACGCACAAATCACACTGCAATTTTATTTTTAATAACAGTTGGAAGCATAAATAAATTGATACTTAATCGGAATCAGGTTTATTATTAATAATATTAATTAATCAAAATCGAGTTACATATATTATGAACAATAGTGAACATTTAGTTTCTGATATAGTAGAAATAATTTCTCAAACTGCAACTACAACCTTAACTAACCAAAATATAAAATATAAAAGTGATAAAGATTACCTAATTAGCTTTTTAGATGTAACTGATCAAGAACTTAAAGCTATAGCAAAATTTATAGTAGAATTTTTACCACAACGTATTTATCTGGAGAAATATCAAAATATAAGGAATTATGTTTTATTGATGATTTCTAAGGAACTAGTCTTTTTTTTAATACAAGAAGATAAAAAGTCTGTCCAATTTTCAAATAATATTAAAAACTTTAAAGATGAAATTGTTAATGAAGTAGTTAACAATATTTATGTTTCAGAAAACGATTAATGAAGGGATGTTTATGTCTAAGTTTAAAAACGTTGAAGATAAGCGTAATTATATTGAATCAACTGAAGTGCAAAAAGAAATATCCCAATTATTAAATAATTCTGATTACTCAAAGCAACCTGATGAAGACCAACTTAATCCCTGGAAAGACCATCGGCAAAGTTTAAAAGGAGAGATTAGTAAATTAGATGCTATGGGGCTACAAATTTCTAGCCTTATGTACGAAGGAGCATTTTCAAAAGATAACCCCCCTTCAAAAGAAACCAAAGAATTAATGCAAAAGTTCTTTGAAAACGCTGTTGGTAATACAAATCTTAATTCTTTTTTAAACCAAGATGGAGTTAAGGCTGATATAAGTTACGCTGGCTATTTGACTAAGTCTACTGCAATTAACCAAATCGCATATTTTTCATTTAAAACAAGAAATCTTGATAAAATGGAACATGTGCTCGAAAAGTTAGATAAGGTGCATCAAGCCGCGATTTCTGGAAAACCATTAGATGTTAAAGATAAAATTACTTTGAAAGAGTTTGCAGTTGCTTCTGACTTAGCTAAAACCCTTCCTCTTTTGGAGGAAATGAATAAAAGTGGTTTTATTGAAGGCAATGAAAAGCTCGAAAAAATGTATAAAAACGCTTCAAAAGCAAAAGAAATAATATCGCATTTAGAAAAAGAAAATACCAAAGAACTGCAAAACGTTGGCCCAGGTGTAATAGTTTTAGACAATACCTTTAAAAAATCCAATATATTAAATAAGGTTATGAGTTTTGTTGACAAAGTAATTACTTTGTTTTCTAGTCACGGTCATGCTTCTATGCTTCATTTTAACCAAGCAGATAAAGCTCAAAGATCGCACATAAATCCAAATCTTCAACACGATGATTTTGATATTAATAAACAACTTTATTCTAATATGTATAAAGTTGATCCTGTTGCTTTAATTCCAAAAGAAAATCATATATTACTAAAACAAGTATATGGAGAAAATTGGAAACAAGAAGTGGCAAATAAATTTAAAATGATAGAAAATGAGATTCATACAAAAGCTCATGATAAATTTGGTAACCTTAGCGCTTCTAGTGAAAAAGAACAGCATCTTGCTGGGCTTGCTAATGTTATACCGTTTGGTCACAAACAATTAAAATCTAATGATTTTAAGGAGCTTCACAATAAAGTTATGAGTGGAGGGTACGCAAAAGAAAAAGATAGTAATATGTTATGTTCTGAATTTTGTGCAACTACGATTGTTGCAAGTATTGTAGAGCTTGATAAACAAATAAAAGAAGATTTAGGCAAATCCAAACTAGGCAAACAAATAGGAGTAGATTTAACAAAAGATATAGTTCAGGTACCGTTTGGTAAACATGAAAATTTACATAAAATGCATCCAGATAGATTGTTAAAAGTTTTAAAAGACCATAATTGTGTTGAACCAGTTATTACCAAAGCTTCTTCTCAATATATTAAAGAAGAAGCTTTGAAAATTGGAAAGGTAATAAAGCAAAAAATTGTTAAAAATACTTCAACTGTTATGCCTTTAATAAAGAATCAATCACAAACGAAGCACGGTAATTCCATTTAGTTTTAAAAATAGGTCATAGAAAAGATGTATACTACGGCGTACCACTAATACTTACGTTCCAGGGGATGAAAGTCTTTCAAAGTTTTCTTCAGATGGCTTGTCTGTACATGAGTATATATCTGAGTTGTACTTATATCAGAATGACCGAGTAATTCCTGAATTACGCGCAAATCTGCGCCACCTTCGAGTAAATGACTGGCAAAACTATGCCTAAGGGTGTGTGGTGAGATGCTTGTCGGTTCTAGGCCAGACTCAATAGCTGCTTTTTTCAGAAGAAGAGCAAAATTTTGACGCGTCATATAACCTAAGCTAGAACTACTCGCGAAGAAAAAAGTTTTTGCTTTCAATGACTTGTCACGACAGAATCCTTCCCTTATTTTCAAGTAATCTTCAATAGCAGTTTTAGCTTTATCATTAATTACAACGATTCTTTCTTTACCTCCTTTTCCCTTCACAGCAAATGATTTCCTGACTTCCAGCGCGCCACCACCACTTGCTATATCTACTAGTTTCAGAGAGACTAATTCACTCACTCTAAGGCCACTTGCATAAATAAGATGAATCATTGCACTGAGCCGCACCCCTTCTATTGACTCATTTTTATTGCAAAAGTTGAGAAGTATTCTGATCTGTTCTACAGACATTACACTAGGAAGCTTATTTTGATATTTTGGTAAATCTACAATTAGCACAGGGTTATATTCAGCATAATGTTCGCTGATTAGAAAGTTGTAGTAATTCTTTAATGTCGATATTTTGCGATTTACTGAGCGAGGTAAAATTCCATTATTACTCAGCAACCTTATGTACTGCTCAATATCATCTGAAATAACTGCCAGCTCTTCCTTTTTCAGCTTTTGCAAAAAAACTTTGAAATCTAGCAAGTCCCGCTTGTAACTTATAAGTGTGTTCTCGGCAATGCCTCTTTCTGCTAGAGCCATTTCTAAGAATTGTTCGATATATTGCATTATAGCTTATCTCGTTTAATTGTAGGACATCAATTTTGCAAGACTCCGCTGTGCTTGCCTACACTTGTAAGCCCTGCGAGCCGACGCTTTGAAATTAACGTACCACAAGTTAAACGAGTTTTGCTATACTTAGAACCTGTCTTCTAATATTTTGCATTTTATGCATGATTTTTAATTTTAATATATGTATATTCGCATTAAAAATCATTGAAAATTATCCTAAAAATTCTATCAGACAATTCTATGAAGACAGGTTCTTAATTTTTCT